>CAZRDD010000066.1:0-15657 GCA_964598675.1 uncultured Parafilimonas sp. | reverse complement strand
TAATTACAGTACAGCTAATTGCAGCATTATTTATGTTGATGCCGGGCCTGCTGGCACCGTTGAAATAAAAGAGGATGCTGATGGTATATTTATCAGCAGTTTATATTTACTGCCCGTTTACCAGCGCAGGGGCATTGGTACAGCTGTAATAAAACAGTGTTTGGCAAGTGCTGCTACCAGCGGTAAGAGAGTTGCCCTGGAAGTGTTGAAAATTAATGTGCAGGCCCAAAAATTATACACTGCTTTGGGGTTTACTTTAACCGAACAGGACGATACTAAATTTTATATGTATAAAGATTGTACGAATGAGCAGGATAAAAAGTTTGTTTGATAAAAAAAGTTCAGGTGTTTTAAATGTGTATTGCACGGCAGGTTACCCACATTTAAACAGCACATTAACGGTTATGCGGGCTTTGCAGGGTGCGGGTGCTGATATTATTGAGCTTGGCATGCCCTACAGCGACCCCCTGGCCGATGGCCCGGTGATACAGGCCAGCGGTTTGCAGGCCTTGGAAAATGGAATGACCATTGCTACCTTGTTGGAACAATTGAAGGGTTTACGTAGTGATAGCGCAAATAATGTTGTTACTGTGCCTGTTATATTGATGGGGTATATGAACCCGGTATTACAATACGGGTTTGAAAAGTTTTGCGCCGATGCCGCTGCAGTTGGCATAGATGGGTTGATATTGCCCGATTTGCCACAGTACGAGTTTGAAACGGAGTACGGCGCAATCATAAAAAAGTATGGGCTTGATTTCATATTTCTGGTAACGCCGGAAACATCGGAAGCCCGGATAAAAGAACTTGATGCCTTGAGTAGTGGGTTTTTATATGCGGTATCATCTTCATCAACCACTGGTAAGGAAAAAGACTTTAATGCAGTGGAAGCATACCTGCAAAAGTTAAAGGCATTAAACCTTAAAAATCCTGTGCTGGTGGGTTTTGGTATAAAAGATAAACAGACTTTTGATACTGCCTGCCGCCATGCTAATGGTGCCATTATTGGTACCGCCTATATTAAAGCACTGGAAGGTAAAGAAGATATCGAGGGTGCAACAAAAGCGTTTTTGCAGTCCGTTATACCTTCGTAGGGGAGTATAATCAGGATAAATAAAGGCTTGTAAATTGTAAAATGATGGACATTCAAACAATACATTCAACAGAAGGAACCACTTTGGCCGATTCTACTAAAGCATGTGATCTTGTTATTGTAAAATATAATGCTGGTAATATCCAGTCAGTGCTTTATGCTTTAGAGCGTATTGGTGTTGCTGCCGTTGTTACCGATGACCATGAACAGATAAAAGCGGCTAAAAAAGTGATATTCCCCGGTGTGGGCGAGGCCAGCAGTGCCATGCGGTATTTGAAGGAGCGAGGGTTGGATGAGGTAATAAAAAATCTTACCCAACCCGTATTAGGCATTTGCCTGGGTATGCAATTGATGTGCCATTATTCAGAAGAGAATGACACTTATTGCCTGGGTATATTTGAAGAAGAAGTAAAGAAATTTACCCCCGGTAATAGTGTTGACAGCAACGGGCAACGATTAAAAATACCTCAGATTGGCTGGAATAATATTTACAACCTGCAATCGGTGTTGTTTAATGGTGTGCCTAACGATAGTTACTGCTATTTTGTGCATGGCTACTATGCCGCATTAGGCGAACGCACCATTGCCACTACCGATTATGTATTGCCATACAGCAGCGCGCTGCATAAAGGCAATTTTTATGGGGCGCAGTTTCACCCTGAAAAAAGCGCCAATGTGGGTGAAAGGATACTGAGAAATTTTATTGAATTAGTATAACCCGATAGAGGACACAGGCAAAATAGACGTCCTCTAAGTTGGCTCTATCGTTTTTTGCCTGTATGATATTTAGCTGCAAATAGCTGTACTGTCA
The DNA here is from genome assembly GCA_964598675.1 of uncultured Parafilimonas sp. GTDB lineage: Bacteria > Bacteroidota > Bacteroidia > Chitinophagales > Chitinophagaceae > JABDFW01. Next base: position 13,753 of record CAZRDD010000066.1, on the reverse strand, counting down.
ATCTGCCTTACCTGTAAAGTGTTTAAAATCTGTTTGTGATGAACGAAAAGCTGCAATACGATCTTGATAATATATCCGCAGTGCTTAATGCCGCTAAGGATTTGAGTGTTGACTACTTAGACCGCCTGAATGATTCACCTGCGGCCATCACCCAACCCGTATTTACACCAGTAGAACTGCCGGAAAAGGGGTTGGGGGCTTTGGCCACCCAACAGTTATTCCAGCAACATTTTCTTCACAATATTGTAGCTTCTTCTGGCCCGCGTTACTGGGGTTTTGTAACAGGCGGTACCACACCTGCTTCCATTGCAGGCGACTGGCTTGCTTCAGTTTTTGATCAAAACACACAAAACACCAAAGGGGCTGGCGATGTATCTGCCGCGCTGGAGGTTGAAACGTTACAGTTGCTGCTCCAGTTGTTTGGGCTGCCCCCGGTTTTTCATGGTGCATTTGTTACAGGTGCTACCATGAGTAATTTTACCGGGTTGGCTGTAGCCAGGCAATGGTGTGGTTTGCAGCAGGGCAGGGATGTTGCAAGGGAAGGTATAGGCGGCAACCTGAAAATTTATGCTGCCACACCACATTCTTCGGCCATTAAAAGTATGGCTATGCTGGGCCTTGGCAGCAATAACATAAGTTTTATACCTGTTTTGCCTGGCAGGGAATGTATGGATATTGATGCGTTTGAAGCGTTGCTGCAGAGTAACCCCGCTGAACCATTCATCCTTATATCCAGTGGGGGTACGGTAAATACGGTTGATTATGATGATATGCTGCGTATAGCAGCGTTTAAGGATAAATACAGGTTTTGGTGGCATATTGATGCTGCGTTTGGCGCTTTTGCGGCTTTATCAGCAAACTATGCGCATCTGCTCAAGGGGTGGGAGAGGGCAGATAGCATTACCATTGATTTTCACAAATGGCTTAATGTACCGTACGACAGTGCTATAGTGCTTACCCGTAAAGAGCATGCTCACTTGCAGGTACAAACTTTTCAAAATTCCAATGCACCATACCTGGGTAACCCGCTGGAAAACTTTAACTACCTGAATTACGTGCCTGAAAATTCAAGGCGTTTTAGGGCGCTGCCTGTTTGGTTTAGTCTGCTGGCTTATGGCAAACAAGGGTATGCTGATATTGTAGAAAACAACATATTACTTGCTCAGCAATTGGGCAAAGCAATAGAATCATCGGGTAATTATACCCTGGCCGCACCGGTACGGCTAAATACAGTATGTTTTACAGTAGCCGGAGAAGACAACCGTGCGGAAAAAATTGCTGCGGTGCTTAATAAACTTAACGTGCGCGGAAAGGTATTTATGACCCCTACTGTTTACAAAAGTATACCCTGCATACGTGCCGCGCTGGTAAACTGGCGCACCACAGTACAGGATGTTGATACAGCTGTTGAGGAGTTATTGGCGGTGGTGGAATACTAATAACCCGCCAAACTATCATCCCCACGGGAATCTGCCGCTGCTTCGCGCCTGCCATCAGGCAGTATTTTTATCAGTTCGGTGCGGCCAATAGCGCCACGGTTACGAATTTTATAACCCATTGCCTCAAGTGCTGTTTTCACCTCGGGAGAAAACCCTTTTTCCAGCATTACTTCGTCTGGCAGCCACTGGTGATGAAACTTGGGCTTGTTAACAGCATCGGCTGCATTCATATCAAAATCAATCACATCCACAATGCTTTGGTAAACGGATGTTGGTATGGTGGTACCGCCTGGTGTACCCACTACCATAAATGGTTTATTGTTTTTAAGCACCAGGGTAGGGGTCATGCTGCTTAACATTCTTTTGCCCGGGGCAATAGCATTAGCCTCACCGCCAACCGCACCATACATGTTTGGTACACCTGGTTTAACGCTAAAGTCGTCCATCTCGTCATTCAGTAAAAAGCCTGCGCCACCCACCACGGTTTTACTGCCGTAGCTGTTATTAAGGGTAGTGGTAACACAGGTCATGTTTCCGTCGGCATCAATAATGCTAATATGGGTGGTTTCCTCACTTTCATGGGCTATACCTGCTTTAATATCAGCGCTTTTTGATGCATGGGTGCTGTCGTAATCTTTCATCCGTTGAGCAATATAGGCATCGCTAACCAGTGTTTTTTGGGGTACTTTCCAAAAATCGGGATCGCCCATGTGCTCAGCCCTGTCGGCATAAGCACGGCGCTCAGCTTCAATCATCAGTTGGGTGCTGCGCAACGATTCAAAGCCGTAAGCCTTCATGGGGTATTTTTCAATCATTTTAAACATCTGCGCCAGCAATATGCCCCCGCTGCTGGGCGGCGGAAAGCTCACAATTTCGTATCCACGGTAGTTAAAACGCAGGGCCGGGCGCTCCTTTGCTACATAGTTTTTCAGGTCGTCGTAGCTTATGATACCATTGCCGCGCTGCATTTCTTCTACTATCAGTTTTGCTGTCTCACCTTCATAAAAACCTTTGGCCCCATTGTCGCGTATGCGGGTAAGCGTAGCGGCAAGTTCAGGTTGGTAAAGGGTATCGCCTTCTTTCCAGGGGGTATCTGTTACAAAAGCCGTTGGGCGGGTGTTGAATTTTAAAAACTCCGCTTTCAGCCCGTTAAATTCACGCGCCTGGGCGGCAGTTATTACATATCCGTTGGCCGCCAGGTCAATAGCGGGCTGTATCAGTTCGTTAAAGGGCAGTTTGGCATATTTGTACGTGGCAAATAACCCGCCCACAGTGCCGGGTACACCTGAAGAAAGGTGCCCATCCTGCGAAAGCGCCATTCTCGGGTTGCCATTTTTGTCAAGGTACATATCCCGTGTAGCTTTAGCCGATGCCATTTCGCGGTAGTCAATAGTTACAACCTGCCCATCTTTTTTACGGGCAGTTAAAAAACCACCGCCACCAAGGTTGCCGGCATCGGGGTAAACTACTGCCAGGGTGAGCTGTGTAGCTATCATAGCATCAAACGCATTGCCACCACGGTGCATAATGGCAACACCTACTTCACTCGCCAATGGGTGCGCACTGGCTACGCATGCCTTGCTGTAGGTAACTGTTTTAACGCTTTGGTAGTGGTAGGGGTTAACCTCCTGGCCGGGGCCTACAACTGGTTTGCTGTTTTGTGCAAAGCTGAACAAACCAGCCATTAACAGGGGTGCTACAGTGTACAATGCTTTCATAATGACAAATTTATGGTTTTGGCTGGCTATTGGTACAAAAAATTGGTTTGAGGGTAACCGAATATCTTAACCAGGTGCTTTTAGCATATTAACCAACGCGGAGTGAAGCTGGAAAGTGTTTAGCCAACCATTTCGTTATTTATATTTCCTCTTACGAAAGCAACCCCGGATTGGGGGCGCTGCCTGCCGGGCGGGATTTATCTTCCGGTAAAGGGATGAACTCCTTATCATCATTTGGGGGAAGTATAATACGCCCCTGCTTCCAATCTTCCTTGGCTTGTTCGATACGCTCCCGGCGCGATGAGACAAAATTCCACCAGATAAAGCGCTCACCCAGCGGCTCGCCGCCTAACAGCATAAGCGTCGTGTCTTCCGTGGCCAGTATTACAGGAGCTGCACCCTTGTTAAATACCAGCATTTGCCCTGCTGCATAACGGGTACCCGATACCTCAAGGCTGCCTTTGGCTATGTAAATGCCCCGTTCACTGTATTCATTTGGTAAACCAAATTTCGTGCCCTGTAAAAGCACTACATGCAGGTAAAACAGCGGTGAGTTTGTTTTTACACCGTTGCCCAAACCATAAGCATGGCCTGCTATAAGCGTCATCCAGAGACCTGTATCCGTAAAAATGGGTTATTGTTCAGGTGTGTAATTGTTAAATGTTGGTGCCGCCTCGTCATCTTTTTCGGGCAAAGCAACCCAGGTTTGTATCATTTCAAGCTGACCACCTGCCAGCGAAGCAGGGTTTTCAAATCTTTCGGAGTGGGCAATACCGCTGCCTGCAGTCATCCAGTTTACCTCACCCGGCCGTATAATCTGTTCAACACCCAGGCTGTCGCGGTGCATTACCTGGCCGCCAAAAAGGTAACTTACGGTAGAAAGCCCAATGTGCGGGTGCGGCAATACATCCAGCGAGGAAACATCTGCGGGTATATTTTCCACGGGGCCCGCATGGTCCATAAAAATAAAAGGGCCAACCATACGGCGCAGCCTGAAAGGCAGAATACGTTTAACCTTCATGGATGGGCTGATAGCCGCATTACGGGCCTCTATTACAATATCAAGCATAAACTAAATTGGTGGTTTTTAATGGCCTTATGAAGATATGAATCTTTACTTAGCGGTGCGTTTACCGTGCGTTTGACAAATGATTTAATATTGCCGGCATTTTTTGGTTTAAAAATGAATTTGGTGCAATTAGTGAAGGTTTTTGTACCATGCTTGCATTACATACCAGGCTTTTTTCCTAAACCCTTTGTTGCTTAACAAGCCTTTTCTGTTCCAGCCCTGTTGGTATAGCGGGTGAAGCCTCGTTTCCGAACGAAAATCTGCCAAAACCCAGGGGCAGGTACCACGCAAAAAGGGGATGTTTTTAAACATGGCTATCTGCTCCTTGTATACCTGTTCTTCCCGTTCTTCGTTCCATAGCCCATTGATATTTGCACTGCCGTGTTTGCCGTAAAGCGATTCCGCCCCAAAATCCGACATAATCAGTGGCTTGCCAAATGGGTTTTGCCAAATCATTTCTTCAGGCTTTGCTGGCCAGGGTACATACCAGCCAAGGTATTCGTTAACGCCTATTACATCCAATACCGCTGCAAGCGAGTCTGCAATAACAGCATTACGGCCTTCAATACGGGTGCCAAATAAAGCTGAGCTTATCAGCCGGGTGTCATCCAGGCTGCGGGCAAAGCTGGCCATGGCTGTAATAGTTTGGTTACGCCCGGGCGATGGTGTGGTTTCGTTACTCATGCTCCAGGTTATGATGGAGCAACGGTTTCTGTCACGCGTTATCATCTCTTTCAGCATTGTATCTGCTTTGGCCAATATTGCCGGGTTGCTGAATTGTATGTTTTGCCAAAGGGGTACCTCTTCCCAAAGCATTATGCCCATTTCATCGGCAAGTAGTACCATATATTCGTTGTGGGGGTAATGCGTAAGGCGCACAAAATTACAACCCAATTGCTTAGCCTGCCCAAGCAACTGCCGGGCATCTGCTGCACCTACTGCCCTGCGCTGCTGCTGGGGTATTTCCTCGTGAACATTTATGCCTTTTAAAAAAATGGATTTTCCGTTTAGTAAAATATCGGTGCCGTTTACGGCAATATTTCTAAAGCCTATTTTATCAGTAATGGAGTCTGTTGCCGTTTTTAATGTTACCCGGTAAAGCCTTGGCGCAGATGGCTGCCATAACTGTGGTTTTGCAGCAACAGAGAAGTTTGCTCGCCCTTTACTGCCAGTAGTAATAGTTGTGTTTATAAGGCCGGGCACCAGCAGGGTAACCGCTTGCCCGGCAATTGCAGGGTAAAGCTGTACCCAGCCACACACAGTGTCGTAGCTGTTTTTTGCCAGTTGAACCGAATAATCATTAATAAATGCAGCCGGGGTTTCAATAAGGCTTACATCCCTGGTAATGCCTCCGTAATTCCACCAATCAAAGTTAAGGGCAGGTATATTATCCACCTTACGTTGGTTGTTCACCCTTATAATAACGGTATTGGTATCTTTCAACTTGCCTGTAACCTCAAACTGAAAAGGAGTAAAGCCTCCCTCATGGCTACAAGCCAACTGATTGTTAACATACACATCGCACACATAATTTACTGCACCAAAATACAAAAACACTTTTTTACCCGGCAGCAACCTGTAAATAAATGTTTTTTTGTACCACACTGTACTTTCGTAATACTTTAGTTCGGGCATCTGGTGGTTAAAGTCGCCTGGTACGGTTAACGTAACAGCATTGGTAAAAGCATATTCGTAAAAATCATATTTGCCCGTTGCATGCTGGTCTTTCCAAATTGGTTTCCACGTGGTGCCTGCGTTATAAGGGTCTATAATAACCTGCCATTTACCGTTTAGCGATAAGGCGTGCCGCCCGCCTGGATTTTGCAGCATGCTTTGGCCATGTAATAAGCTTACAAAGAAGCCGCATATACTTATTGCAAAAAGGATAATCTTTGTCATAGCAGCCTTTACAGGTAGAAGAGATGCTGTTTTTGTTTACACATAAAAATATGTATTAACAGCCTTTTTAAACAAGTATTATTTATAAGCGTGTTTAGCTTGAGCGGGGTGTAAATTGTTTGTGAATTTTTGATTACTTGAGGCAGCCGCTGTTCTCACGTGAATTTTATTTTTATATTGCGGCATTATGATACCCTTAAAATAATATTATGAGATTTGTTTTTGCTTTCATTTTTTCAGTTTTCATTTTGTCTGCCAATGCTCAAGCGCCAAAAGTAATATGGGGCGATGAGTTTAAAATGCACAAAGGCAGCACCGACCTTGAGGTGGTTTATACAGATAACACAGGCGTATACCTGCAGGAAGGCCACAAAGTTTTAAAGAGTTATTTTGTTTTTGGTGGAACCTTTAGGACATCTGCAACGTTGATAAAATTAGACAAAGGCCTTACAGAACAATACCGCAACGATTTTAATAAGGAACTAAGGGGTAAAGAGTTTGAACAGTTTTTTGCGGTTAAAGACAAGTTTTATATTTTTTCAAGCGACTATAGCAGAAAAGATAAAACGATGACGCTTTATGCAGCCCTGATTGATAAAAGTACGGGTGAGCTTAACGGCGAATGGCAACAAATAGCTTTATGGCAAAAAGATGAGAAAAAAGATGAGATACATTTTAAAATATCTGCGAACGCAGACAGTACATCGTTAGTGTTGGTGAGCAGTATTGAAGGTAGTGAACATAATAGTTACCAGGTGCAGCAATTTAGCGAAAGCCTGAAGGCTATAGGCAAGCCTATCAATATTTCAAATGAATTTGACCCCAAGACTTTTCAACTGGAAGATGTTTTATTTACTACCACTAAAAAAATTGTTTTGGTAGCCCGTACTTATGCTTACGAAGAGGGTAAGCGTAAAAAGGATAAATACCTGGATTTTTCTCATTACAATATACGCATTTATGATGACAAGGGCAAACAGCAAAACGATATAAATACAGAAATTAATGGTAAATGGTTGGTGAGTACCAAAGTGTTGCAGGAGCCTGATAAAGATCTGGTGGTTGCTGCTTTTTACAGCAATGAAAAGAAAGGCAAGAATATAGATGGTATGCTGGTGCAGCGTATTGACCCCAATACTGGCGCAATTATAACAACGAGTCAAAAAGAGATTAACACCTCACTGATAACAACCCCGGAAGACGACAGTACAGCAACGGCAGATGATGATAAAAGCGACGAAAGTAAAGCTGAAAGAAAGGAGCGCGAAAGGCTTGCTAAAATAAAAGATGAAGGTGAGGGCTTCTCACGTTACATGAGGTTTAAAAATATTTTCTTTACTTCAGACAAAGGATTGGTAGTATTAGCCGAAAAATATTACCATTATACGTACACCACCCAATCCTACAGCCCTGGCTTTAATGGTATGCCTGGTACATGGCGAACAACAACTTATACAGCGTATGAAACCGGCGACCTGATGATGTGCAAAGTTGACGGTTCTGGAAATATAAGCTGGCTTAACATTTTACCTAAAGAGCAAAGGGAATTGGTTTATTTAGGCGGATCTTATAGCTCAACGGGTGGTTTTACAATTGGGAGTTACTATTTTAACTCTTACAGTATGCCATATTATTCTGGTTTTGGCGCACTGCAAAACAAAGATAATATCAACATTATTTTTAACGATAACCCTAAAAACGGCAACGTGTTAAAGTTGGGGCAGCGGGTAAAACAAGCAAACTACTTCGGCAGGTCGGATTGTTTTGCTCTGGTGCTTGATGGTTTAACGGGTAAGTATACACGTAAAGTACTTTTTAACAACAAGGAAATACCTACAGCCATGCCAAGGTTAGGTATAAATATTGGTGGTGAAATGTATATGATAGGCAAGGAAGACAGGATGTTTGGTAAAACTAAAATTGCTGTTGCAAAAGTTACTGCTGGTAATTAAACGTATAGTGATATAAAAGTACAAAGCCCCGCATAGCGGGGCTTTGTACTTTTTGGTGGTTTCTTACGAAAGTGGTTTTCCAGCGGAATAGTAATATGCACAACAACTGTTTTATACGGCATCTGATAATGAAGAGAACGTAAAGTCGCGTATGCGCATTGGCGGAATAAGGGCATTGATGCCCGATTCCGTACTAACCGTACGTTCTGGTTTACCCAATGCATCAAGATTATTAAGCATGATGATAGGGCTCTCGTTAAACCGGAAATTTTTTACCGGGAATTTTATCTGGCCATTTTCAATGTAAAAAGTCCCGTCGCGGGTAAGGCCGGTCTGTAATACGGTTTGTGGGTCAACTGAGCGTATGTACCAAAGCTTGGTAACAAGTATGCCTTTTTCTGTACCTTTTATAAGGTCTTCAAGGCTGGCATCGGTGCCATTCATTATAATTCCATCAGGGCTGGGTATAGCCTTTACGCCTTTTTTCTCGGCCCAGTACCTTGAGTAATACAGGTTTTCAATAACACCTTTGTTAATCCAGTTTATTTTTTCTTGCGGGCGGCCATCGCCATTCCAACTGCTGGTGGGCAGTTCGGGGTTTTGAGGGTCGCTGTAAATGGTAACCCTTTCGTCAACCAGTTTTTCTCCTTGTTTTGTACCGCCGCCAGCTTTGCTTAAAAAACTTCTGCCTTCATCAGCACTGCGGGCATCCATGGCAAAAAACATTGTTTCAAGCAGCACCAATGCTGCAGTTGGCTCAAGTATTACGGTGTATTTACCTGGTTCCAACGCTTTTGCTGTTGCAGAGCCAGCGGCCTTTTGCGCCGCCACCCTGGTTGCTGCTGCCACATCAAGTTTTCTTACATCGGTGTAACCTTTTGTCGCGTAGCCGGAACCTTTGCCATCTTCTGTGCGCAGGGTTACGTTAAAGCTAACATTGGTAGAGGTGTTATAAGCAAACAGGCCACTGCTGTTCATCATGGCATTGTAGCCAGCACTGTTTTCCATAAAACCAGCAGCAATAAGCTTATTTTCCTTAGCAATCTGCAGGCTTTGTGCTACAGCATCTGCACGGAATTTCGGAGAGATATCTGCTGTTGATTGTTCAAACGTTTTTGAAGGGGCGGCGTATTGCTGAGGCCCCAGATTTTTTACAAACTCGGGGTTTTCTGGGGCAAGCTGCGCCAGTTCTTCACTGCGCCTTACCACTTTTTCAAGGGATGCATCATCAAACTCGTTAATGGTGGCCACGCCAACTTTTTTACCGAATGAGGACTGCACCACCAGGCTGCTTTGGCTAATGCCACCGCTGGTAGAAACGGCATTGCGGGCATAGCGTATGTTGCCGCCATCGCTGCCGCTTAAGTTTACTTCGCATTCATCAGCTTTTGAAAAACTGAGTACTTTTTTCAATAAAGCCTGTGCTTCTTCTTTATTAAGTGTGGGCATAGTATTTTTTGTTGATTACTGATGTAAAGATGGTGCAATAAGTAATGTTGATATTCTTACCCTGCATATCCTGTATCAGAAAAATGATTGTTTATCGGCTTTTGTTGCGGCTTTGTGATTGTGATAAACCTCAAAATCACCAAATCCGCAATCATTCTTATATCTTCCTTGCTGTATTTATTACGTTAACCCCATTAAACCTTGCGGTTGCAGAGCCGTGCGATACAGCGCTGGACTGCGTTGGCTGGCCTTTGCCATCAAAAAACGAGCCGCCAAGGCGGTAGTCTTCTTTATCGGCAACAGCTACGCAACTGTTCCAAAACTCCTGCGTGTTGCTTTGGTAGGCAACATCGTTAAGCATACCTGCAATCTGCCCGTTTTTAATTTCGTAATACATTTGCCCGCTAAACTGGAAGTTGTACCGCTGCTGATCGATAGAGAAAGAATTATCACCTATAATGTATATGCCTTTCTCTACATTCTTAATCATGTCAGCAACCTTTAAAGGCGTTTTGCCTGGCTGTAACGATACGTTGGGCATGCGCTGAAATTGCACATCGCTCCAGCTTTGCGAGTAGCAGCAACCTTGTGACTCGTTAAGGCCTAAAATATGGGCCTGGTCGCGTATGGTTTGGTAGTTTACCAGTATGCCATCTTTTATTAAATCCCATTGCTTTGTGCCAACACCTTCATCATCGTAGCCTACTGCACCCAGGCTGCCCGGCTGTAGTTTATCGGCAACAATGTTTACATTTTTGCTGCCAAAATTAAACTTGCCCGATTTCCATTTATCAAGTGTTAAAAAGCTGGTGCCTGCAAAGTTTGCCTCGTAGCCAAGTACGCGGTCTAACTCGGTAGGATGGCCCACACTTTCGTGAATGGTAAGCCAAAGATGGCTGGGGTCAAGTATAAGGTCGTACTTGCCTGCTTCAACCGATTTTGCTTTTATTTTTTCGCTAACCTGTGCGGCACCTTGTTTGGCATCTTCCAGCATATCGTACCTGTTACGGTATAAAGTGCTAACACCCCGTATTTTTTCGCTTTCGCTTGGTATCAGGTATTCATAACCCATACCACGTGGCGAGCTTAATGCGCTGCGGGTTTCAAATTTGCCGGTTTTTTCGTCAATTTTGGTAATACCAAACGTTGGCCATATACGGTGAATGTCCTGGTCAATATAAGAGCCGTCGCTTGAAGCAAAATATTTTTGCTCATTTACCAGAAAGAGGATTGAATTTACATAGTTGCCTCCGCCTTTAATGGCCGCATCGTTTACGGATAGCAGCAGGTCAACTTTTTCCTTCATGGGTACTTCAAACGCGTTTTTTTCAATCGGCGTTTTCCAGCTTACCTCACCATACCCTTTTTGCGGTGCCAGTTGCACGGGTTCGGTAAGCAGCCGGGAGTTTTCTTTGGCAATAGCCACTGCCAGTTCGGCCGTTTTAGCTATGCTGTCGGTAGTAAGCGCATCAGTTGCAGCAAAGCCCCAACTGCCATTGGCAATAACGCGTATGCCCATGCCATAGCTTTCGGTATTTACAATGTTTTCTACTTTATCCTCGCGGGTAACCACAAACTGGTTAAGGTAGCGGCCAATACGCACATCAGTATAAGTGGCACCTTTGCTGCGGGCGGCATTAAGGGCTATATCTGCCAGCTTTTTTTTAAGGGCAGCATCTCCGGGTGTCCAGGGGGCATCCAGCGGCACTGCTCTTGCAAAGGCATTTGTTTTGGGCAGCAGGGTGGCCCCAAGCCCAAGGCCCGACATGTACAGAAAATCTCTCCTTTTCAAAATGGTTACTTATTTATGTTATTGAATGAATATATTACTATGTGCCAATTTAGGCAATAATTTTTTAAATAGTTGTTTGTTACGGGATTATTGGATGAATGGTTGATTTGTGGGGAGGAGGGGGCTAAATGATTGTTATCGAAAATGATTAATGCCAAAACCCTGTTTTAAGAATTTTTTTTAGGATTAATGTTTTGTAAATAAACATATTATGCCGCTCGGTTAAAGTTAAACAGGCATGCGTACTCACTATATTTTACTTAATAAGTGCTGATATTGCAAAGGTTGGGGCTTATTTTTTTGTTAACCCCTCCAGTTTTTTTCTGGTTTCAGCTGTCTCTTTAATAGCAAGGGATTGTTTATAACTGTTGATGGCATTGGCTTTATCGCCTTTGGCGGCGTAGAGGTCGCCGAGGGAGTCGTATACATTAAAGCTGCCAGGATAGTTGGTAATGTTGAGTTTAAAAAGCCGTTCCGCTTTGTTCCAGTGTTTTAGCATTATAAACTGGTAGCCCCACTGGTTAATCATGTCTTCGGGCGGCAATACATCGTAGCCAAATAGTAATGAAACCTTTTTATAGTGAGCGGTAAAAAGCGAGTCAGCCTTAAAAGCAGAATCCAGCATCAGCTTTTCGTCAAAATGCAGGGCATAGTCTTTAAAAATAAAATGTAAAGCATCGTAGGTGGTGATTAACGGTACCGAACCGTGGTTATCCCCGTTGTAATATTTATAATCAGTACGAAGCTGGTTTTGTTTATTGGCTGCAAGGTATTTGCTCAATAATAATATTGACCGTATATGTGCCGTGGCATCGGTAGTATCTGTTTTAACCGAAGCTGTATCAAGGCCATCGGGCATAGTGTTGGCGATGCCTAAAAAAAGTGTTTTACCATTAAAACTCCTGCTTTGCAGTTGCTGCTCTGTTTCGTGAAGCAGTTTCAGTTTATCCCACCACATGCTTGGGTCAATAGCTATGTACGAATTAAAGAGGTTGGTGTGGTGTAAAAAGGCGTTCATTGCTGTTAACCCTCCAAATGAATGCCCGATAAGCAAACGGTATGGGGCCGTAGGATAAAGAGAGTCAATATGCGGTATTAACTCCTTTTCAATAAAAGCCATAAAATGTTCGCCACCGCCTGATGTGCTGGAGGAGGCACTGTCCATGTACAAGCCGCCAGTTACATGGGTAGGGGTTAAATCCCTTGTACGGTCAGTATTTGGTATGCCTACTACAATCATTTCCGGGCAAATGGTATTGCCATTTACCGAGCTTAATTGCTGTATCATGCCTACCACGCTGCTAAAATGCGCATCCCCATCAAGCAGGTACACTACAGGAAACTTGCGTTTAGTACCAGCACTGCCCTGAGGTACATATACCCAAATTTTTCGATGTTCTTTTAAAATGGCAGATTTTACATCAATAATATTCCCAATTGTAATAGTATTAGAGTTTTGAGCCTTTAGCATTGTTAACGCGAGGCTTGCAATAAGGCATAATAAAACTGGCTTCATACTAAACTATGTTTAACGGTGTGGTATGAAGTTAATGCAAGCATCAATATGTTGTATAAAATACATTGCTCCCTTTTTTTAAAAAATTGTGCCGATTGTGAATGCAAAAAGAACAGGCGGTAAATAAGCCATATCTCTTCTAAAAATCCAAGTTAGGCTGGTGGCCGCGATGCATACCGGCACAAAAAAGCCTGCCGAGCTTTTTACAGCAGGCAGGCCATTTATAAATACAGTGTATACTATAATGTTTTTAATACATCGTTCATGCTTCTTACAGCATCGGCGCTTTTGTTAAACAGGGCTTTTTCTTCATCGTTCAAGCCAAAGTCAACAATCTTTTCCCAGCCGTTTTTGCCAATGGTAACAGGCACGCCTAAAGCAATATCGCTCTGGCCATATTCGCCGTTAAGCGAAACGCAGCAGGAGATAAGCTTCTTTTCGTCGCGTACAATGCTTTCTACCAGCGATGCACCGGCAGCGCCTGGCGCATACCATGCAGAAGTACCTATTAATTTAGTTAATGTAGCACCGCCAACCATTGTATCAGCAACAATTTGTTTTTGCTGTTCTTCGCTTAAAAACTGTGTTACGGGTACACTGTTCCAGGTAGCTAAGCGTATAAGGGGTATCATTGTAGTGTCGCCGTGGCCGCCAACTACAATGGCGTTAAGGTCTGCTGCGCTGGCACCCAGGTGTTTGCTTAGCTGATATTTAAAGCGGGCACTGTCTAAAGCGCCGCCCATGCCAATAATACGATTTTTGGGTACGCCAGCGGTTGTAAGCGCCAGGTACGTCATGGTATCCATTGGGTTACTAATGATGATGATGATGGCATCGGGCGAGTTTTGCAAAATGTTTTGTGTAACACCTTTTACAATACCTGCATTTACACCAATCAGCGCCTCGCGCGTCATGCCCG
>CAZRDD010000065.1:0-15672 GCA_964598675.1 uncultured Parafilimonas sp. | reverse complement strand
CTTTGGCTTGACTGCGGTGCAAGAAGCAAAAAAGAAATAGAAGAACTGGGTGTACATATTGGCGCCGTGGTTACTTACGAAGAAGGCTTTGACGAGCTTGCGTTTGGTTATTACATTGGCCGCGCCTTTGATAACCGTATTGGTGGTTTTATGATTGCTGAAGTGGCAAGGTTATTAATGGAAAACAAAAAGAAGCTGCCTTTTGCCCTGTACATTGTAAACTCCGTACAGGAAGAAATTGGCTTAAGAGGCGCTGAAATGATAGCCCGCCGCATAAAGCCCAATATCGCCATAATTACCGATGTTACCCACGATACGCAAACCCCCATGATTAACAAAATGGTAGAAGGTGATGTAGCCTGCGGCAAAGGCCCATCGCTGGCGTATGGCCCGGCGATTCACAACAAATTGCTGCACCTGGTGGAAGAAGTGGCTGAAAAAAATAAGATACCTGTACAATGGCGTGCCCTTAGCAGGAGTACCGGCACAGATACCGACAGCTTTGCGTATGCCAATGATGGCTGCCCTTCTGTACTTATTTCTATGCCGTTGCGTTATATGCACACCACGGTGGAGATGATACATAAAAGCGATGTGGAAGCCACTATACAGTTGATGTACGAAACCCTGTTAACGCTTACACCTGACACAAATTTGAGTTACCTGTAAGCCCCTGGCTTAAAAAAATAAAGAGGGTATATTGTACCTGGCTATTTGCCAGGCAATATACCCTCTGTTATTGTAGCGTATTTCTTTCAACTAAAAATGCTATCTGCCAAAAGCATAGCCCACATTCAGCATAAAGTTTCGCGGAGCGCCCGGCCATTTGTTGGCGTAATTATACCCGCCAACCCAATATTTAGTGTTGCCAATATTGTTTACATTAAGCGCTACCTTAATTTTTCTGTACGTATAGCCAACGCCGCCATTTAATACAAAATAGGCTGGCAGGGTAAGCCCTTCAGTAAGGGTATTTCTTTCTCCCCCCTGTGCATGCCCGGCTGATATAAACAGCCCTTTAACTGCACCTTTTAAAAAGGTGTATTTCAACCAGCTTGAACTGGAGTTTCTCGGGGCGTTTTCTTTTATTTTACCTATATCATCTTTCACAGGGCTTTCTAATACCTTGGCAATGTTGTGCGAGTATGATATGGAGGCGCTTAATTGCGGCAAAATATTACCGTTTACTTCAGTTTCAAAGCCCTTTGCTTGTTCTTTACCCCTTTGTACAAAAAGGTCGGGGTTGGCAGGGTCGTTGGCATTTACGGCTACATTATTAAGCGTTAACTGGTACACCGATAGTGTTGCAAACAGGCGGTTTTTTAAAAGGGTTGCTTTTGCGCCAGCTTCGTACACCTCGCTGTTGATAGGCTTAAAGGGGGCATTAAAAACCTGTGTTACAATAGAGGCCTCAAAGGGGTCGAAGCCACGGTTGTAGGTTGCATACAGGCTAAGGTTTTCAATGGGTTTGTAAACAACCCCAATTCTTGGCAGCAATACATTTTCGTGGCTGTTGCCAGTGGCGGCATTGTCATCCACTTTTTTGTAAAACTCACCTCTTAGCCCAGCCAGTAATTGCCAGTTTTTATAACTTACCTGTTCCTGTATGTAAACCCCTTGTGTGGTATATGCTTCGGGGGCATCGGCTTCGTCATCTTCATTCTCCATATCATAATCAGCAACATCTCTTTTATAATATTGCGGGTGTTTCAGGCTAAACGTGCCTACTATACCACTGCCATCAGGAAAGTCGTCCGTTTCTCCCGTAGCTGCATGCAGTGTTACATGGCTTTTTATATAATCATATCCCACTATTAACTGGTGTTTTAATGCACTTGTATTAAAGTTAAAGGCAAAATAATTGGTTAGGGTAGTGGTGGCAGTGTTAAAAGTTCGGGTAGCATAGCCTAAATAAACACTGTCTGGGGTAATATAGTCTTCAATGGTATGCTCGCTAAGCTTTTGCCAGGTAAAATGGTTAAGCATAGCACTGTTGAAGGTTATATGGCTGTTTATTTTGTAAGCAAACGATATTACAGAGGTAAAATCAGTTTCCTTTAAATAATCGCCCGGTTGGGTGATGATTGTGTTAATGGGGGTGGAGAGGAGGTTGTTATCATTCAAAAAACCGGGCTGCCCCCTGTCGGCAATAGTATTGGTATGCGATACGGAAAAATCTGCATTCAGTTGTATCCTGTTGTTGGGGATGTACGAAATGGAAGGTGCCACCTGGAACGATTTGGCATAATACTGGTTACGGAAAGAGCCTGCATTTTCGTAGCCAGCATTAAGGCGGTACAACAGTTTTTTATCCTGGGTTAGTGGCCCTGTGGCATCGCCACTGGCACGATAGGTGTTCCAGCTGCCGGTGTACAGGTTTAAGGCATATTCATTTTGCGGCAATGGCTTTTTGGTAACTAAGTTTATGGTGCCGCCGGGGTCGCCGTTGCCATACAATACGGCCGCAGGGCCTTTAATTACTTCAACCCTTTCAATATTTACTAAAAACGGGCTGGTAAGGGTGGTATTATACGCCCGCAGGCCGTTGATTAAATGGGCATTATCCGCCCTGAAACCCCTGATGGAATATTCGTCGTAACCGGAATACATATTTACACCTGCAACATCTTCTACCGCATCTTTCAGCCTTAGGTCCATTTTGTCTTCAATTAATTCTTTCGTGATGGTGGAAATGGACTGCGGAATATCTTTAAGTGCTGTAGGTGTTTTGGTACCCACATAGGTATAATCGCTTTTATACGATTGGGCCATACGGCCGGTTATTTCAACCCCCGGCAGCATGCCGGTGTGGTATTGCACTACAACAACGCCCGCATTAAATTCCTGCCCGCTTTTAAGGGTAACCGCCTGTTTGTAAGTTGTTATACCCACGCCTGTAATTACCAGCGTATCGTTAACATCGCCCTGTACGTGCAGTTCAAAATAGCCGTTGTTATCTGCCGTGGTTTTTAATTTTAGTTTTTCCAATGCTACGGTAACAAATGCAGCAGGTAACTTGCCCTCGGTAACCGCCTGTCCTTTTATCAGCGCAGGTGTTTGCCCGTATGCCTGTAAACAACATAAAAAAAGCGAAAAAGCCACTGAAAACGTGGGTATTAGTTTTCTCAAAACTGTTGGTTTAAAATTAGTAGATTAAATAGGCGGGGTAAAAATATAGTATAAACTAATATTATTATATGAAGCATTTATTAACGGTAAAAAAGGGAAAGTTTTGACAGACCGGCAATAGATTGTACGAAATGGAACGCTTTATGTTCGGTTTCGTACATATATATTATTTTTAAATACATATTAATTTGTGATGTATATTTTTACTTACTGGCATACCACTTGTTTATAAATTTACTAGTTATCTTAAGCTCTGTACCGGACTGGTTAAGTGAGCCTTAACCAATGCCCGGTATTAAGTGTTTGGAAGGCATACTGCCAAAAACCTTTAAAAGTAAACTATGCTAAAAAACTATTTTAAAACTGCCTGGCGTAATCTTTTAAAAAACCGCACTTTCAGCATCATTAACATAGTGGGTTTATCCTTATCGGTTGCATTTTGCCTGCTGTTGTTTTTTTATATTAGGTACGAACAATCGTACGATACTTTTCATGCCAAAAAAGACAGGCTCTTCCGGTTTGAAATGACGAATGTATGGCCTTCGGATAAGCCTAAAACAAAAAGTATTTTCTCATTCCTTACCCATAATGATGAAGCTGATAATTCATTGGTTACCCCGCTTGTAGTTGGCAGGGATATGAAGTTGAATTTCCCTGAAGTTAAAAGCATTACAAGGTTTCAGGACCAGGGCAACCAATTGGTGCGGGTAAATAAACAGGTGTATAAAGAGCCGCATATACTGGTGGCAGATGATGATTTTTTCAGCAATTTTTCATTTAAAATATTGCGGGGTAATGTGCAAACGGCACTAACATCGCTAAACAACGTTGTTATTTCTCAGGCTACTGCCAAAAAGTATTTTGGTAGTACTGAACCCATCGGCAAAACAATAGAGATACTGGGTGACAGTACCGAGATATTTACAGTTGCTGCCGTTGCAGAAGATGCCCCGGTAAACTCAAGTATACAATTTAATATTGTTGTGCCACTGATGGCAGACCCCGGCTATGCTGAAAATATAAAAGGTGGGTTTAACCAGAGTGCGCATTTTCTTATAGTAGAACTGGCTAAAGGCATTGATGCCACAAAGTTTGAACAAAAAATTAACCAATGGAGCAAGAATTATTATGTAGCCCCTTTTGTTGCCGACTATGGCAAATATTACAAGGATGTTGATTTTTCTAAATTCCATTGGTACCTGCGCCCTTTTGCCAGTTGCCACTACAGCATATCTTCTCCCTGGGGGCATTTTACCGATGCTAAAAATATATACCAGCTAAGCTGCCTTGCCATTGTTATTTTATTAATAGCCTCATTAAATTATGTACTGCTTACCGTTGCCAATGCGGCAGCCCGCAGCCAGGAAATAGGTATCCGTAAAGTAATGGGTGCTAACAGAAAGTTAGTGGTTTTGCAATTTTGGATTGAAACCCAAATAATTGTAACCATCTCGGTAATATTAGGGTTTGTATTGTCAAGCCTCTTTATGCCTTTGTTTAATATAGCCGTTAATACACAACTGCATTTTGAAAACATACCCTTTAGCGAAATACTCGTTTCCCTTGTTGTATTATCGTTACTGTTAGGTGTTATTGCTGGTTATTACCCGGGGGTAATCATCTCACGCATAAAACCGGTTTCCATTATAAAAAGTTTTCAAACTTTCAGGATAAACCCCCGGTTTTCTAAGGTGTTGGTGGTATTTCAGTATTCTGCTTGTGTAGTGCTTATGGCTGCGGCTTTTATAATTAACAGGCAAATGCAGTTTATAAGCAATAAGAACCTTGGTTTTGATAAGGAGCAGGTACTCATGGTCGCTAACCCTTCGTGGGATACAGATTTTACCAGCCGGGTGCATGACCAGTTACAAAATTTTGCACAGTCCCAACCTTATGTTTCTTATTTCTCGGGTATGAACGGCGGTCTTAACGGTGCGTACAACACCAACGGGTTTGTATTAAATGGAGAGCAAAAATGGAGGAAGGAATTAACCGTTGACTATAATTATTTTGAAATGCTTGGGCTCAAGTTTGCCCAGGGCCGCCCTTTTTCGCGCAGTTTCCCTACCGATTCGTCAAAAGCAAAAAGGGCTTCGGTTGTAAATGAAACCCTGTTTAATATGCTTGGGAATAAGGCGAAATTGGGGGAATATTGCGAACCCCTGAGGAGCAGGATTATTGGTGTTGTGAAGGATTATAATATAGAGTCTCTTACCAAAAAGATTGAGCCAACCGAGCACGTATTGGCCAGGGGGTACGAAATGTACTTTATGTTTAAAATTAAGCAGGGCCAAATGCAGCAGGCCATTGCAGCCATTGGGCAGGAATGGAAACGGATTTCAAACAATTACCCTTTTGAATATACTTTTTTAGACCAGACTATTGCTAAAATGTACGATGCCGATATGCGCTGGCAAAAAGCTATACAAGGTTCTTGTTTCTTCGCTATGTTTATTGCCTGTATGGGCTTGTTTGGGCTGGCGGCTGTTAATGCCAGTAACCGCACAAAAGAAATTGGGGTACGTAAGGTGCTGGGTGCAAGTATTGCAGATATTGTAAGCACATTATCGTCATCATTTTTGGTAATGGTAACTATCTCTGTTGTTATAGCTACACCTGTAGCGTGGTGGATGATGGATAAATGGCTGGAAGATTTCGCTTACCGCATACATATAACCTGGTGGATATTTGCCCTTATAGCTGCCATGGCTATTCTTATTGCTTTTGCAACTGTAAGCTTTTTGGCCATTAAAGCGGCTTTAATGAACCCCGTAAAAAGCCTGCGTACAGAATAATAAATGCTGGCGCAGGTGCAGCATTTTATACGCAATAGCATATCAAAAGTGGCTGATTTGTTTTTTCCGGTAAATATTACTAACTATGGTTATTAATCTCGCAGGGCCCAAACGCCTTTTGCTTTACCTTGAAAAAACATACCATGCTGCTAAAAAACTACCTTAATGCTGCCATTAAAAGCTTATTGAAAAGAAAGGGGTTTTCGGGAATAAATATTGCCGGCCTTGCCATAGGCATCACGTGCAGCCTGCTTCTGTTGCAGTATGTATCTTACGAGAAAAGCTACGATGCGTATGCTGAAAATAATCCATTGTACCGGTTGCGGCTTGATAATTATGTGGATGGGAAAATGGCCTGGCAGGCTGCTACTTGTTACCCCATAACCGGGCCATACATGAAAAGGGATTATCCTGAAGTGGAGAGTTTTTGCAGGCTTAAAAATGCGGCCATGCTTTTTAGCAACGATGAAAAGCAGGTAAAGTTTAATGAGTCTAAAGGGTACTTTGCAGATACCTCTGTGTTTAACTTGCTGAGTGTTCAGTTACTTACTGGTGGGGGAAGCGCCACACTAACTGGCCCCGATAAAATAATTTTAAGCGAAGCGATGGCACGGCGCTATTACGGCAACGAAGATGCCACCGGCAGGATGCTTACAATAAGAGATGCGCAAATGGTTCAGCATTACCAGGTTACCGGTGTATTTAGAGATTACCCGGCCAATGCACACCTCGCAATAGATTACTTAATTTCTTACACCACGCTGGGCAAAATAAAAAAATTGCAGGGGGATACTACCAATACTACCGAAACACAGTGGGGCTGGTATGATTTTTACACCTATATAAAGCTTAAACCCGGTACTGATTACAAGCAATTGGAAAGTAAACTGCCTGCGTTTTGTACCCGTTATTACCCCGACCTTAATTGGGCAAAAATGAACAAAGCGCACGACGAGCTACACCTGCTGCCCGTTAAAGATATACACCTCAAGTCACATTATTACCAGGAGGCAGAAGCCAACGGCGATGAGGGAAATGTTAATACTGTTTTTCTTATTGCGCTGGTTATCATAGCTATTGCATGGATTAATTATATAAACCTCGCAACGGCACGTTCGGTGGAACGGGCCAAGGAAGTTGGTATACGTAAACTGCTCGGGGCAAAGCGCGCCAGCCTTATTAAACAGTTTTTGGTGGAAGGCCTTTTACTCAATACTATTTCGCTGGTAATTGCTTTGATCATTGTATTTATAGCAACGCCCTGGTTTAATCA
Organism: uncultured Parafilimonas sp.; assembly: GCA_964598675.1. GTDB lineage: Bacteria > Bacteroidota > Bacteroidia > Chitinophagales > Chitinophagaceae > JABDFW01. Next base: position 8,475 of record CAZRDD010000065.1, on the reverse strand, counting down.
GTTTGTGGGGCACCCCGCCGCTTCGGGCTGGTTTCAATTGTCGTACCAGTATGTATTGTTATTCGCTGGTATTTTTATAACAGGCACTTTACTTTCGGGGGTTTATCCGGCACTGGTACTCTCCGGTTATCAGCCAGCAGCGGTGTTAAAAGGTGCCTTTAAAAATGCATCAGGTGGGTTGCTGTTGCGTAAAACACTTATTATTGTTCAGTTTGCTACCTCGGTTATTTTAATTGCCGGTACCGTTATTGTTTACAGGCAGGTTAACTATATGCGCACACAAAACCTGGGGTTTAATGCCGAACAGACGATGATATTAAACGGCCCTGAATCGGTGAGCGATTCCCTCTACGGGGCCACATATCGCTCTTTTAAAAATAAGGTGCTTGGCCTGCCCGGCGTAAAAGCTATTACAGCATCCTCCAGCGTAATGGGTAAGGAAATTTACTGGACAAACGACCTTAAGCGGGAGGGGAGCACAGAAAAAACATTTACCATGTATAACCTGGGGGTAGATGACCAGTTTATACCGACCTATGGAATGAAAATGGTGGCAGGCCGGAATTTTTCCAAAACCTTTGGTACAGATGGCAACGCAGCAATACTAAATGAAGCTGCTGTTACGCAGCTTGGTTTTTCATCTCCGGCGGCTGCATTGAATAAAAAAGTGATAGAAGGAATTGTTGACACACTTACCATTATTGGTGTGGTGGCCGATTTTCATCATCTTGGCCTGCAAAAAGCAGTGGACCCTCAATTACTATTGCCTATGCAGGATACCCACAGCTATTTTATGATACCCGATGCGCACAATTATTACTCCGTAAAAGTATCTAAAGCAGCAGGGCAGGAAACACTGGCAGCTGTAAAAACGCTTTGGGGCCAATATTTTCCTAACGATTCATTCAACTACTTTTTTCTTGATGAATTTTACAACCAGCAATACCAGGCAAGTGTGCTGTTTGGGAGTGTGGTTGCCGTATTTTCCCTGCTGGCAATCCTCGTAGCTTGTTTTGGTTTATCGGGGCTTTCGGCCTACAGCATATTACAGCGCACCAGGGAGATTGGCATACGTAAAGTATTGGGCGCACCAGTAAGCCAACTGCTGTACCTGCTTTCAAAAGATTTTATGCTGCTGGTTTTTGTTGCGTTTATAATTGCCGTGCCGGTTGCATGGTGGACAATGCATAACTGGTTACAGGGGTTTGCCTACCGCACGCCACTGAACATTGGTGTATTTGTGGTGGCCTGCCTTGTATGTGGTTTTATTGCATTGGCCACCATTGTTTTACAGGCGCTTAAAGCCACCAATGTAAACCCTGTAAAAAGCCTGAGAAGCGAATAATAATCATGTTTTATAAACTTCGATAAAAGGTTGTTTACTTAAAAAAACAGGTTACTTAGTGCAGGCATCAACCTGCCATGGCAGCGTTGGGTATACATAAGCCAGTTTGTGGTATAATACTGCTGCACAGTAGTTTTTGTAAGCAGGTAAGCCCGCGCACCAGCAGGTTACTGTATCTTGCGCCTGTTGTACTTATCATTTAATTTAAACAACATGCGCATAGCTTTTATTGGTGCGGGTAATGTGGCCACCGTGTTGGCCAGGCTTTTACAGCAGGCCGGTAATACTATAACGGGCATTTACAGCGCATCGCAAACAAGTGCGCAAAAACTGGGCGACGAATTGGGTGTAGCGCAGGCTGGCACGCTTGATAACATTGATACAAGTGCCGAAGTGTATATTATTGCAGTGGCAGATAATGCCATTGCTTCCATTTGTAAAACGTTGAAATTACCCGGTAAAATAGTGCTGCATACCTCAGGCTCAACACCGCAGCAGGTACTGGCAACAGTTTCTGCCGATTATGGTGTAATGTATCCCTTGCAGAGCATTCGTAAAGAGGCTGCCCATCAGCCAGAAATACCTTTTTTGATAAATGCTTCTAACGCGGAGGTACTGCAAAAAATTAAGTTGCTCGCGGCTGGTATTTCAACGATGGTTGAAGAGGCCGATGATAGCAAACGCCTTGCACTGCACCTTGCGGCGGTGATGGTTTCTAATTTCACCAATTTTTTGTATACGCTTGCTTCGGATTATTGCGCAGCCCAACAGGTTGAATTTAAAACATTGGTGCCTTTAATTAAAGAGGTGGCTGGCCGCACCGCGTTATACAATCCTGCCGTTATGCAAACCGGGCCCGCATCAAGGGGCGATTCTATGACCATTGAAAAACACCTGCAATTGCTGCAGGGCTATCCCCTGCAGCAGGCAGTGTACACAAGCTTAACCAACAGTATTATTGAATATTACCGCCAGCCTTAAAACCAGCTGATGTTTATTTTTGGTTTTTCAGTTTATATGTTCGTACCGCAATGGGTTGAAGCACAGGTAAATTATTTGAAGGGGCATCTAAATAAAAATAGGCTGTAGCCGAAACATCGTCTGTGCGGTAAAAGTTTACCCACCCTTCCTTAAAAGGCGTTTTGCCAACTTGCAATATGCTGTCCGGGCTGTAAAAATGGTGAAGGTTTCCAGCTTCATCTACGGTAACGGGTATTAACGGTACACCCGCTTTCTGCATTCCCGCAACAGTCTCCTTATCCTCGCCGCCAATTTGCTGTAGCGTAATGCGGCATTCTTTTTCAAAGAAAACGGGGTCGGGTACGTGGTAGCGGTACCAAGCCCATTGTTTCTTGTCTTTATCTGCTACTGTACACCCCGAAAAATTATTAATAAACTTCCCCTGGCCCCAACCCGTACCAATATAATCCTCTGTGCCGGTACCTGCTATGGTGGGCAGCTTGCCGGTTTCATCAATATACATTTTAACCTCGCCTTCTCCCCACCAGGCATCACTGTATATAGGGTTTGCATGTATATCGGCATTGGTGCCAATAAAACGGCCTCTGCCTTTAATATTGGGCAGCACTTCAAAGTCTTTGGTAATTGCGGTAGCGGTATCGCGGTGCCACCAGGCATGAAAGTATAAATATTCTGGTTTCCAGGTTTTAAGATATTGAAAATCAACATCGTAAAACAGGTAAGGAAGTTTTGTTGCAGATTCGTTTACTACCAGTATTTTGGCTGCTTTTTTAAAAGGCATGGCAATAAAACATTCAAACGACCTGCCTTCGGGGTTGGCAAACAACGCATTTTGAAAAGCAGTAGTTTGGCCAAGGCCTATGCCAAAAAAATCGCCAAAGGGTACGTTTACGGCTGGCTTTTGTTCATTATCCCAAAATATTTTTACCACCAGTGCGCGAAGCATTTCAGGCGACCTGTCGTTAATGGTTATCCAAATACGGTTTACGATGCCGGTGCCCTGTACATCCAGCAATGTTTTTGAACCGTTTGCTTCAACGGGCCCAAATGCGCGGCCCTTGCCACCGTTGTTTTCCTTACCGGCGGAGCCTTTTAGGCCGTTCAGGTTTTCGGGGCTGCTCCAGCGGGTAGATGAGTGATTGTTATCAAATTCAAATAGCCTGTTTTGTGCAAAACTGTAATGAGTAGCAGTAACCGCAAATGCAATGATGGTTAACAGTAGTTTTATCTTTTTCATATGGCAATTGTTTTAGCAAATACAATCAGGCCCGCACTCTTCCTGCGCAACGGGGCGGGCGGGTTTCCCCTTTTCCATTTCATCTTGTGTGGCAGGCCGTACGCTGTCTATCTCTACATCAAAGTAAAAACTGGCATCTAACAAAATACTTGTTTCACTATTTATAACAACCTGTTTTGTATCGCCAGCACGCAGCCCGGTAAGCTCCTGTTCAAGTGCCGGTAAAATATAGCCGCTGCCATGCAGGTATTCTACAGGTTTTGCCTGTAAAATATTGTCTACTATTTCAGCCTGGCTGTTTTTCATACAGTACCGTAAGGATACAACAGTATCTGTGTTCACTGCTAACAAGTTATCATCAGCTAAGTTTTGCATAAGTACAGTTGTAGTTAAATGGGCCGATATAAACGTATCAGCAAATTGCTTTTATAAGGTGGCTGCTTTGCCGGAAATCATTACTTTATCTACCTGTATATTGCCTGAGTACACTTTTAATGATGGTTTGCCGTTAACAAGGCTAACAGTACCAAACCCTTTTTCGGTTGAAATAAAGCTGGTAAAATTGCCAATTTTAGAGTCAATGTAAAGCGTTTTATCAACTGCATCATATTGTACACCCGTAAGGCCCTGCAGCAACCCGTAGCTTGACAGGGCGCGTGCATACCAATGGCCACACTCGTACTCATTAAAAGGGTTGCGGGCTTTGCCATCGTAGCGTTTGCGGCAGGTTTGCACAATATCAAGCCCTTCTTTTACTTTGCCCATCAACATAAGGTGGCTTGCCACCTGGTATTCAATCCCCGTCCAAACCTCATCGCTGTAAACAAACGGTAATGACAGCTTGCCGCCCCTTGGCCAGGTGCATAACAGCAGCCCGCCTTCATCGCCAAAGGCATACGATGGCCTTTGGGGGTTGGCATGCTCGCTAAGGTTCTCCTTCAGGTTGTATTTGTGTACAGCCGTTAAATGACTTCTTGTTTTTGCAGCATCCAATGGTGCCTCCACAAAACACATTGCTGCTATCCATGCACCTAAAACACCATCGGATAAGCAGCCGGTGCCATATTGATACTTTGGCCCTTCTTTTTGCAGCAGTTCCAGCGCTTCGGCGGAGTAATTTGTATCACCCGATTTTTTGGCCAGTTCAACAGGGCTTGTAGCGGTCAAGCCCGTTACCTGTATTTTCTGGTAAAAATATTCGCCGTTGTAAAGCTCGCTTTCAATAAACTGCTTACCCTTTGCAAAAAGAGTTTTATACAGGGATACATCTTGTTTAAGAAATGTACCCATTTGTACAAATGCGTTAAGCGCACCCAGGTAGAAGCCGGTACACAATGCATCTGGCCCCCAAAACTCAATATCGTAAGTATTGTGGTGAGGTTCTTCTACAATACCCTTGTGGCGTGGGTCCCAGTTTTGTATGCAATAATCCATACTGGTTTTTACCAGCGGGAATATTTTTTCCAACCAGGCGTTATCGCCACTGATGCGCCACTCGCGGTTAACTTTCATAATACCGCCCAACTGGCCATCCGCTGCCGCATAAAAATCGTGCTTAAGCGGGCGTATTGGCAATGCCGACCTGAATGCCTGGTGGCCTTCTGTATTTTGGCTCTCGCAAAACTCGGTATGCCTTAACGAGCGCTCCAATGCGGGAAACAGGTGGGGGATGGCCTGTGCATAGTTCCATACATGGGTACACGACCCATCGCAACAGCCGCCGTTATCTCCGCAGCCTTCATAATTCCACAACCGGCCATCGTACTGGCGCATCACCGTGGGCGATTTCAAAATGGTAAGGTTAGCCGCTGCCGCCTCAATAACTTCGGGCGGAAGGGTAGAGGCATAAAAAGCCTCCTTAAACTGCCATGATTTTTTCTTGAGGTTGTCGTATTGCTGCAGCCAGTAGCCTGCTACTTCGCCAATGTTTTTAAACCTGTTGCTGTACCAGGGCTTGTAGTTGCCTGCTATATAGCTGGCATCTGCAATGCTGTCGCCCAACGCATCGGAGGAGAAACACTGGCCAGCCCGTACATTGTTAACTTCATTGGCAGGAGCATCATCGCCGGAGCGCACATTTGAGTTTGGCACATACCATGCCGTCATTAGTTTAATTTTCTTCACTTCGCCTGGCCGCAGGGTAAACGGCACGTAAAGGGAGGCACCGGGTGCACCTTCATCGGCAGGAGGTACTTCTTTTACATTGCCGCTGCGTATGGTTTCCCAGGTAATGGTAGGCGGGTCAAACCAGCCGCCCCTAAACCAGCAGTGGTCAACAATAGTGCCTGGCTGGTCGGTATATATGGCAAAGTCGCCCTGTGTCCAGGGTTTTTCCTTGGCGGCATTGCAGGATAGCACGAAGCCGTTGTCTATTTTTTTGATAGCGCCCTTCTCATCTTCAATGGCCATAAAATTGCGGGCATTGAAGGAGAATACAGATTCAAGTGTTTTGGTTGATTTGTTGGTGAAGCTGTACTCCAGCGCACCTACGGGCATACCGGAGTTATTCTCATCACCGGGGATGAAAGGGCTCCAGCCCTGTATGGTAATTGCCAGCGGAATATCTTTATCAGCCAGCGTAATAATGCCAAACGGAAATTGTGTTTGAAACTCCACTGAATGAAAACGGGGGAGTCCATAAATAGAACCCATTGAGCCATTGCCTGCATCCGGCCGCCCAAATTTTTTCCAGTCGGGTACGGGGCCTTCCAGCACCTTAGCGCCAAAGGGGATGCCCTTTACCGAGATGGCCCCAAATATGCCAGGCTCGTTAAATACCTCGGGCCTATGCCTTAGCGACATGTGCGATATGGCACCAGTGCCTTCCATACAATACATGCCAGCACCCAGGCCCCCAATAGGGAAGGCCACACGGTTAAGAAACTCGCCTTTATAAACACTGTTAAACTGCCTGGCTGGCGGGGCGCTGTTAAATACGTTGTTTTGATGTTTGTTATCGGCGTTGCCCTTGTTGTTTTTTTGTTTCAACAAATCACCGGGGGCAACAGTGGCGGTAATGCCGCCAATACCAAGATTTTTAAGAAATGAACGCCTTCCTGCTTTTTCTTTCATAAAACTTAGTTTTTTTAATATTACCGTTGTGCTATTGTGTTTACAAGTGTACCTATGCCCTCAATGGTTATGGCTACCTCATCCCCAATGTGCAGCGTAAAATCATTGCCGGGTACCATGCCGGTGCCGGTCATTAAATAGCTGCCCACAGGAAAATCCATTTCCCTGTACAGGTAACCCGCCAACTCTGTAAGCTCCCTTTTCATCCTGTTTAACTGTATGGTATCGTTAAACATAACATACCCGTCACGTTTTATAGTGATTGAAATGACGGTTTCTTTTGAGATGGGCTGCTCAGGTACGTAGAGACAGGGGCCAATGGCTGCGCTTTTGTTATACATTTTGGCTTGTGGCAGGTAAAGGGGATTTTCTCCTTCAATGCTGCGGCTGCTCATATCATTGCCTATCGTGTAGCCCTGTATAATACCTTCGGAATTTATAAAAAGCGTAAGCTCCGGTTCGGGTACATTCCAGGTGGAGTCTTTTCTTATATACACCTCGGTGTTATTGCCCACTACCCGCTGTGGCACCGATTTAAAGAACAACTCGGGCCTTTCGGCAAGGTACACTTTGTCGTAAAAGTCGGCACCGCCCGAGGCTTTCGATTCTTCCATACGTGCATCGCGGCTGCGCATGTAAGTAACGCCCGAAGCCCAAACTTCCTGGCTGCCGATGGGCGGCAGGGCGTGTTGGGTAGTCCACTCCTCAAACACTTCGGCGGCAATGCCATCACCTGTTGTTTGCTGCTGCAGGTAAGTATAAAGGCCGGGCCTGTTTATAAGTGTATCCCATTCTTCATTCAACAAATAATAATTGTTACCAGCTTGTAACAAAATGCCTTTGGTTGTTTTGTAAAGTTTCATGGTGAAGTTATAGCCCGGCCAGGCATAAACCTCCTGGCCAGTATGTTATAATGGTGAATATATACCAGTAGATAAAAACTGCAACCTTGGTTGCATGATTAATGCAGGGTTATGGCTACCACTTCTTCAAATCATCCAGGTCAACACCCAGCAGTTGTTTTGCCAGTACGCTCAATGCCGCATAATCCCCCTGGAAATGACAGGTAGTTTGTTTGTACGCCTGTACTTCGCCGGGTTTTAGCTCTTGCGCAGCAGAGGATGATTCAATTTCGTAAAACGGCCCTAATTGTGTGCCATCCTGCAGGGGGCCATCGTTATAGCTGTTTATCACATCGCCTTTGTAAGGTTCTTTCTGAATCTCCCATTTGGAGTTTACATAAGCCCCCGTTTTATCTACCTGCGGTATAAGGATGGTTAACACATTTTTTTTGAAATCGAAACTGCCTGCTATGGCTTTGGCAATTGCGGGCGAGAGGCCCAGTTTGCCCCTTGATTTGCCGTCGCACCTAAAGTATAATATGCTGTCTTTCACCAGCAGCCTGTCTGCGGGTATCTTGCCAAAATAATTGTCTGTAATATGGCTGTGTGCATCAGGGCCGGGGGTAAAAGGTATTACAACTTTAGTCTCGTCTGTGGGGGTAAACATGCCCAGTAACCAGATGGATAAAAGGCCGGTTTGTTTTGTCCAGGCGTTTGTACCAGTGTTTTTTAACTGGTTATCTGTTTCAAAGGCAACAAAACTAACCCCTTGCGGAACGCTGGCTTTTAGTTTTGCTTCCACATCGCTTTTGTTGAGCAGGTGGATGCTGCGCTTTATATTAAAGGTAAAGTTGGTGCCGCTGTAATTGGTAAGCACTGCATCTTTTGAGAAAGTTGCATGTGTGGCAGATGAATCGGTAACGTCATAAGCTTCTGTATCAATTACCGGTGGAACCTGCCAGTGGTTGATGTTGAACGAGTCTGCCTTTTTGAAATAT
>CAZRDD010000064.1:0-15679 GCA_964598675.1 uncultured Parafilimonas sp. | reverse complement strand
ATACCCTTATCGTCGGTAAACCTCTTGGTAGCAGTATCGGGTATCTGCAGTTCGTGCGCTACCCTTAGGCCAAGCAAACCATCTTTGGCATCTTTAAACAAAACATCTTCAACGGCAGTAAGGGTGGTTGTCCTGCCTATAATGCGGGTACGCCCGCTTCCGCTAAATACAAAGCCTGTGGTTTCTTTAAGCAATACGGTGCGGCGTTTATCTTCCCAACGCGCATCGTAGGTTAATATACCTTTAGAACCGCTTTTAATCTGGGTGATACCTTCTGTTTTTATCCAGCCATACGAAGCCTTTTTATCATCAGGTATAGCAAAAGAGTTGTTCCAGAAATCAAGCCCGTTTACATTCTCGTAATTCAGCCATAAGCCTATATGGTGCGGGTGGTCAGTAGGGTCGCCCGGCTTTGGCATTAAAGGATAACCCCTTGTTATGGCCTGGCCATTGGCCGTATAAATAGGGTAAAGCACCGGCTTTTCCAGTGTATCGGTAAAAAAGAAAGTAGTAAAAAGCTTGCCATCCACAAAAATGTTCACTTTAGGCTCGTTTGGCTTGCGTATTACCTCCAACCTTAATTGACACCTGCCTGTTAATCTAATACTGGATAAAAAAAATGCTAATAATAAATTGTGCAATCTGGCGAAGCGCATGTTGTAGAATATTTTAACAGGTTAACTGATAAGATGCTCATTTAATGTTACTAATGTATGACTTTAATTTAGTTTTAAGGCGTACTTTATTTTTAAGAGTTATACAAGTGGGTGGCTTTCGGGTGAAACAATAACAGACAAATGCCTTGCAAAGCTGTTAAAAATAAACATGACCATGGCTATAACTGCAAATGTGATTTTGATTAACATTTTTCTATTAAATACCCAATCAAGAGCGCTAAACGTTAACTGGCTGGCCTTTGGCATGATTTTGGAATTTAATAAATTTAGTAACCCGCTTATCTTAACCATTTTATTCAATACAATAAGTTAATATTAATTGTTCAGTTAGCGGCAACTTATATTATGTGAGTACGTTTATTAATGTAAGTAGAATATTATGGTAACCTTTCCGTTGGATAAAGTAAGAAGCTATACCCCGTATTTTTTTCTTTTCGTAACACAATTAATTCTTGGCATTGAATATTGCAATGCACAGGACCAGGCTACTTTTGGCAAAGACTTTTGGTTGGGCTATCCCCCTCACTCATATATGTACAATGCGGATGGTACAGTAAATACGGGAGGAGGCTCACAGGAAATGCGTTTGTATTTAAGTTCATCCTCAAACACGACGGTTAAAATTGAGATGCCTGCAATTGGCTGGAGTCAAACAATAACCATTAGTGCAAATACCCTTAACTCAGATGTTGTAATTCCTAAAAATGGCATAAACGATGCGCGGGTTACCGGTGAAGGGCTTTTTAATACAGGCATCCATATTTCCAGCGATAACCCAATAAATGCTTACTGCCATATATATGCGGGTGGCAGTTCTGCCTCTTCCCTGCTTATACCTTACGAAATATTGGGGCAGGACTATTATACATTAGGAGCAAAACAGCAATCGCCAGATAAAAACTCCTTCTCCTATTGCTTTGTTGTTGCCAGCGACGATTCAACCCTTGTAGAAATCACCCCATCGGTTAACACTGTTAACCATGCTGCGGGGGTGCCATTTACCCAAATGTTAAAAAAGGGGCAAATATTTAGTGTTACGGGCAAGCCCGCCACACTAAACGGGGGTATTTACCAGGGTGCAGATTTAACAGGCACGCGTGTTCGTACGTTGAGCAACGGCGTTGGAGCCTGCAAAAAAATAGCTGTGTTTTGCGGCAGTTCAAGTACTTTGGTTTCCTGCACTCAAACAGGTACAGCCGATAATATTTTTCAGCAATCCTTCCCTTTTGTTGCCTGGTCAAAGTACTTATTTGGGGTGCCAACCATGCAAATGGGCAACAACGCATACCGCATTCTTGTATCTAATCCCAATGCCAAGGTTTATGTAAATAGAAAATTAATAACTGGGCTAATAAATGGAATGTATTATGAGTTTACCAGCAGCGAGGTGATTAATATATCCTCGTCCAGCCCCATAATGGTTGCGCAGTTTATTACCTCTGCCGGTCAATGTGGCAACAATGCCAATGGCAACAATGGCGACCCGGAGATGATTTACTTAAGCAGCTATCAAATATCTGACGTGGGCATCAAATGCCCTTCTTCAAGTTCAATTAACACGCATTTTGTGAATGTAGTTATAAGAACGATTGCTGTCGATTCCTTTACGTTGGATAATGCTAATATGCGCCCCTATTTTAAAAAGATACCCACTGATACAAATTCTTCATACGCTCAAATACCACTAACTGTTGGTGCGCATATTTTACATACTGACACGCTCGGTTTTGCAGCTACAGTGTACGGTTATGGCCCAAATGAAAGTTACGGTTACAATGCAGGGTTTTATATCCGGTCCCTCTCTGGCTTAACAGTAAAAAACCCCTATTCCAAGCCTGTTGTACAGCAGGCATGTAAAACGGTGCCCTTCAAAATAATGTTTGCTGTTAAGCGCAAAGCGGCACACCTTAATTTTGATTTTGGCAACAATAAATTTCTGTCCCCCAATAATACGGTTGATTTATTCAACCCGATTGCCGATAGTGTTTATTATGCTGGGACTGATACCTTTTACCGCTACACCCTGCCAGCAACATATACTTATGCCCAACAACCAGATTCCACATCGCTTACAGTAAACATAACGCTGAATATTTTTACCAACGAAGGATGTATTGAGCAAAGAACTGTAAAGGATAAAATTTTATTGCTCGCAAAGCCAACCGCCAATATCTCGCTCAATTATAACAGTTGTGGAAACGATACGCTTAAATTTAAAGACAGTTCAGTGGAGGAAGGAGGTTACTTTACAGACTGGATATGGCGTTTTGGCGATGGCACCACCAGCCAGTTACAAAACCCAGTAAAGAAATATAACACATACGGAACCTATAAAGTGGCATTGCGGGCAATTACTGATGCAGGGTGCTTTGCCGATACCTCGCAGATTATTTCGCTTAACCCAAAACCAACGGTTAATTTTTTTGATTCTGGGCTGCACTGTACGTTAAGCAATATAAAATTTATTGATTCTGCTACAATAATCCCCCCCTGGAAAATTACCAAATGGCAATGGAGTTTTGGGGATGGGGGTGTATCCTCCGACTCAAGCCCGGTGAAACAATATAATAACGGCGGCACCTATCTTGTTAAACTGGTTGCCTACTCCGATAAAAGCTGTGTTGATTCAGCCATCAAATCAATTAAGATATACGGGGTTGATACATTTAAGGAGTTTATTACGGTTAAAAACAAATATGCCACGCCATCCCCAGCAACGGTATGCCGCCAGCAGGCGTTTTACCTGTCAGTTACTTTTACCCAGCGCCAGCAAGAAATTGTGTGGGATTTTTCTGCTAACCCGCAACTTAGCCCCGCGGGCAATACAGATGTTAAAAACCCGGTACCAGATAGTTTATATTTTAATGGCACCGACTCCTTTTTCTGGTACTCTTTGCTGCCAGCATATACCGCAGCATCTTCGGCGGCGCTAAATATAAAAATTACTTCATTTACACTTACCAAAGGTGGCTGTGTTGCACAAACAATATTTAATAACGTAGTGCAAGTTGTTGAAACCCCTGTTGCCGATTGGAGCCTCAATTACAACAAATGCTCCAACGACACCCTGTATTTTAAAGATGCTTCTGTTGCGGCAGGCAGTGCTGTTTCAACCTGGCAATGGCAATTTGGCGACAATACAACGAGTAGTAACCAAAACCCGGTTAAGAAATATGCGGCCTTTGGCGATTATGCAGTGGCGTTACATATCACCACAAACATTGGCTGCTATGCAGATACGGTTAAACCTGTTTCGCTAAGCCCGAAACCTGTTGCCATTTTTGGTGTTGCTGGCCAATTGTATTGCCCTGGTTCTCCATTAAGTTTTACCGATTCATCAACAGTAACATCCCCTTGGCAAATTACCAAATGGCAATGGGCTTTTGGCGATGGCAGTTCATCCAACGTACAAAACCCTTCTTTTCAATATACGTTGCCGGGCAGTTATACCATTAGCCTGGTGGCCATTACCGACCACAATTGCGCGGATACGGCAACTAAAACTGTTAACATTTACTCCGTACCAACAGTAACTTTACCATCAGACCTCTATATTTTCTCAGGCGGCCCATACCAAATAACCCCTGTTTATACAGGCACCGGGTTAACGTATTTGTGGACGCCGTTATACGGTTTATACAGCGACACCGCGGTTTACCCTGTTACTACAACCGATAAAAATATTACTTACAAAGTGGTTGTAACCGGCAATGGGGGCTGTAATGCCAGTGCTTCCGTTAACATTCATGTTGAAAAACTGATTATTGTACCCAATGCTTTTTCCCCTAACGGCGATGGCATTAACGATAAATGGATTATCACCAATATTGAAGGCTACCCCAATTGTACAGTAAGAATATTCAACAGGTACGGGCAAATGATTTTCAGTTCAGTTGGCTACAACACCCCCTGGGACGGAAATGAGGGAGGTAAGCCTATGCCAGTGGGTACATACTACTACATTATTGATACCAAAACGCCACAGTTTCCGGGCAAGGCTGGCTTTTTGGAGTTATTACGGTAATGGGAATATTGGCCAGCCAACGATGTGGTACAAAAAAGCCCCTGCTGTTGCAGAGGCTTTTTTTATAGCAGACATACGCCCTTATGGTGCAACCAGCCTGAAGCCGTTGCCGTGTATGTTTACAATTTCAATATGTTCATCATCCTTTAAATATTTGCGCAGTTTGGCAATGTATACGTCCATACTGCGGCCGTTAAAGTAGGTATCGCTACCCCATATTTTTTTCAATGCCCTTTCGCGCGGCAGCAGGTCGTTTTTGTGCTCAGCAAGCATTTTCAGCAACTCATTTTCCTTAGGGGAAAGTGTTTGGGTTTTACCCTCGTGGCTTAACTCACGCAGTTTGGGGTTAAAATGGTATTTGCCCAGGTCAAACTCCAGGTTGTCAGATTCCCTGTTTATTTCCTCGTTGCGTTTAAGAATTGCTTTTATCTTGAGCAACAGCACTTCGCTGTCAAAAGGCTTGGTTATATAATCGTCCGCGCCCAGTTTGTAGCCGGAAATAATATCTTCCTTCATTGTTTTGGCACTCAGGAAGAACAGGGGCACCTCTGGGTCAATATCCCTTATTTCCTCGCCCAGGGTAAATCCGTCCATATTGGGCATCATTACATCCAGCAGGCATATATCGTATTTTTCGCGCTGAAAAGCGGCCAAGCCCAGGCGGCCATCTCTTTCCAGGGTAACATCATAATCATTCAGCTCTAAATAATTCTTTAATACCATACCAAGATTAGGATCATCTTCGCATAATAAAACCTTGTATTTTTTCCCTTCCATAGTATTCTGTTTTTTTAAAATTTTGTTATTATTTGTACCAAATTCCCTGCCAATACTGCGTTTGGCAAATTTTGTTAAAGGTATTGCTTGTTACATTCTACAGAACATTCAAAACGAAAAATGTTTAATGGTTAGCACTATTTTTGCATTTTAAAAACAAAATATGTTGTTAACAACGGATAATAAGCTTAAAAAACTGGTGATAATAGGTGACAGGGTACTGGTAAAACCAACACAACCAAACGAAAAAACAGCTTCGGGGCTGTATTTGCCGCCAGGGGTGCAGGAAAAAGAGAAAGTGCAGCAGGGCTATGTAATTAAAACGGGGCCAGGCTATGCTATACCCATGCCTGCGGAAGATGAATCCTGGAAAGGGGAGGAGGAGAAAGCCAAATATGTTCCCTTGCAGGTGAAGGAGGGCGACCTTGCCATTTTTTTGGTAAGCGGGGCTACCGAAATTCAATATGAGGGAGATAAATACTACATAGTGCCACAAGGGGCCATACTGATGCTGGAGAGAGAGGAGGAGCTGTAATACCCCCTCCCTCCTCCAAAAAAATTGCAGGCAGTTTTAGCTGCATATTTATAATTGAGAAACTGCTGCACAACCGCAAACACTAATATGTATAAGTTTGCTTTGTAGCACAAAGCAACAGGTAATAAATAATGACAGCACTACCCTTTTTTTTTGAAGAAAACACAGCAAAAACAGGCAGCACCTTTATATTAAGTGAGGAAACCAGCAGGCATTGTGTGCAGGTGCTGCGGATGCATGCGGGCGAACAACTCGCCTTAACAGATGGGGCAGGCAACCTGTACAATGCTGAAATTACTAAGGAGGATAAGCGCAATACCCTGGTAAGAATATTGAGTGTTGAGTATACGCCCAAGCCTGCCCGGCACATTACCATTGCCATGTCTCTGCTAAAAAATGCAAGCCGTTTTGAATGGTTTTTGGAGAAATCAGTAGAAATTGGGGTGGCCGAAATTATTCCGTTATTGAGCACCCGTACGGAAAGGCAGCATTTTCGTTACGACCGTATGCGGGGTATTGTAGTGGCAGCCATGCTGCAAAGCCGCCAAACCTGGCTGCCGGTACTGCACCAGCCAACTGTTTTTGATAAAGTATTACTGCACCAACCAAAGGCCCAAAAACTGATTGCCCATTGCGAGGAGGCCCCTAAACAAACTATATTACAGGCAGGGCCCGTCAAAGAGGTAATAATACTGATTGGCCCTGAGGGCGATTTTACCCCCGCAGAAATATCCGCAGCCCTGGCTGAAGGGTACGCAGCCGTTACTTTAGGCAGCACAAGGCTTAGAACCGAAACAGCCGGTATTGTTGCGGCAACTTTGCTGGCACAATAGCCCGGCTTATTGTATCTTCACCCGGCGAAACCGCAACACCAAATGAATAATAAATACACCCTTCTTGTTTTATTGATGCTAGCAGGCTGGTATGCCTGTAAAAATGGCAATTCTAAAGCTAAAAGACCACCCATTGTACGGGATACTACTATTACCAAACAAACATCGTTCAACAACCTGTTTTTAGACAGTGCTGCCATAGACAACTTTCTGCTAACAAACGATACCTTTAAAAACTACCGCGAGCAGTATTTCGATTTTTACAAACAGCGCAACTACGAGTATGCCTGGTTTGACTCCTCGGGTCTGGGCGAACAAGCCCATAACTTTATAAACCTGCTGGATAATACCATCAGCCAACTGGAGGATAGCAGCCTTTACAATGCCGGGCTATACAACCTGTACAACGGTTTTTTGGGTGCCGATGCCAAGCGTTACCACGACAGCATACCTAAAACAGAACTTTATTTAACAGGGCAGTTTTTTACCTATGCGGCAAAGGTTTACAAAGGCACTGACAGTAACATTGTTAACCTGGGCTGGTTTATACCCCGCAAAAAGGTAAACATTGCAGCCCTGCTGGATTCTGTTATTCAAACCAAAGCAACAGAGACGGATAAATTTGTACCCTTAAACTCCCAATACAAAAAATTGCAGGCGTTCTTGCCTAAGTACTACGAATTACAGCGCAAAGGTGGCTGGGATAGTATACCCAGGTCAGCAAAAGCCTTGCACAAGGGGGATAGCGGAGTTATTGTAGCGGCTATAAAACAACGGCTTTTTGCACTTGGCGACCTTGAGCAAAACGACAGTACCCCCATTTTTGATACGCTTTTGCTGCATGCTGCAAAACAATTTCAGCAAAGAATGGGCTTAACGACAGACGGGGTAATTGGCAGTAAAATGGTGGATGAATTAAATGTACCGCCTGCCACAAGGGTACAGCAACTGATGGTAAACCTTGAACGCATGCGCTGGATGCCACAGGATAACGACAGCAACTATGTACTTGTAAACATACCTGAATATAAACTGTATGTATATGATAGCGGCAATGTTGTGCTAAGCATGAATGTTATTGTGGGTACCGCCGCCAACAATACTGTTATTTTTAATGGCAACCTTAAATACATTGTTTTTGCCCCTTACTGGAATGTGCCACCCAGCATTGTTAAAAAAGAAATTCTGCCCGCCATCAGCCGCAACCCTAACTACCTTGCAAAAAACAATATGGAAATTACCCGTTACAGCGGAGGGTTACCAGAAGTACGGCAAAAGCCCGGGGAGAAAAACTCGCTGGGTTTGGTTAAATTTCTGTTCCCCAACAATTTTAATATTTACCTGCACGATACACCCAACCGAAACCTGTTTACAGAATCGAGCAGGGGTTTTAGCCATGGATGTATACGTATAAGTGAACCCAAAAAATTTGCCGAATACCTGCTCCGCAACGATACGGTAACTTATTCCTCTGCCAAAATAGATTCGCTTATGCATAACCCCAAAGAAAGATGGGTTACGCTTAATAAAACGGTACCCGTTTTTATTGGATATTTTACCGCCTGGGTTGACAAACAAGGCGTTCTAAATTTTAGGAAAGATATTTACAAGCATGATGAAGTGATGGCTTCAAAGCTGTTTACAGCCAGGTAGATAGCGGTATTTCTATGATAACTTAAAGGCTCTGTGAATTTGGTGTTTACGGGCTTAGCACAGCCATGAACAGCCGCTAAAAAAAATCACTTGCCTTTTTTGAGCAAAGTCCGCATTTAAAAAGTGTCTTTATGCGTTAATAAGAAAGAATTTATTAGCGATTCCTTTTGTTGCAAAATACAAACTGCTTAGCCAAATAGATTGGCCTATATCTCACGATCGATTGCAATAGTAATAAAACAATTATCAGGCAACTGTGTTAACAGCAGTTTCATCATTTGCTGATACTGCTTGTTGCGCGGCATGGTTATTAGCTTCTTGCTTTTGAGGGAATATTTTTTTCTGCCAGATAAGTAACGCAATTACCCCCGCCGAAATAGAAGCATCAGCCAGGTTAAACACGGGGCTGAAAAATTCAAACTCCTGCCCGCGCCAGCTTGATATAGGAAACCAAGAAGGATATTTTGTTTGAATAATGGGAAAGTAAAGCATATCTACTACTTTACCATGTAAAAAGCTGGTGTAGCCCCCTCCCGCTGGAAACAATTTTGCAGGCCCGTTTTCACTGAAAATAAGTCCATAAAACATGCTGTCAATAAGATTGCCCAAGGCACCCACATATATTAACGCCGCGCAGATGATAAAACCACGGTGGTATTTTTTACGAACAATGGTTACCAGGTAAAAGGTACCGAGAATAACAGCCACCATCCTGAACAGGGAGAGGATTATTTTGCCAAACCCGCCGCCAAACTCCCATCCCCAGGCCATACCGGGGTTTTCTACAAAATGCAGGCGAAACCAACTGCCCAGCACCTGGTGTTCTTCCTGTAAATAATAATGTGTTTTAATATATATTTTAAGGCACTGGTCGGCCAGCAGTATTATAAATATTAGTAATGCTACGTACTTTCCCTTCACAACAAAAAATTTGCCGCAAATATAGCAGAATTGAGGGCAGTAATTTGTGAATAAAGTACGAAAGCTTTCGATGGGCGCTATGCTCGCCCCCTTAGGCCCTTCCTTCCCAAAACAGCTTTACCGGTATTTATAAAATTTATTCCTCCAGGTAAACACGTTTAACACGCTGGCTTATACCGGTAAGTATTTCGTAGGCTATGGTGCCGCACCAGTGCGCAACCTGCTGTACACCAAGGTTTTTGCCAAAAATCTCTACGGGGCCACCTTCGGTAACGCCGGGCACGTCAGTTACATCAACCATCGTCATATCCATTGCCACCGCACCTATTACAGACGCCATAACGCCATTTATAAAAACAAAGCCATTGCCGTTACTCATCCGCCTGTCAAAACCATCGGCATAACCAATTCGTATGGTAGCCACCAGGCTGTCGCGGGTTATTTTGCCACGCCGGTTATAACCAACAGTATCGCCAGCTTTAACAGTGCGCAGTTGTGCAACGGTTGTTTTAAGGGAGGCTACCGTTTGCAATTGCAATTGATGTTCAACAGCACTGTCAACACCGTACAGGCCAATACCAAGCCTTACCATATCAAACTGAAGCTGGTGATTACGGAATATTGCCGCCGAATTGGAGATATGTTTAATAAAGCTGTACCCCACAGCAGCCTCAAGCTGTTTGCAGCAGGTTGTAAAAACATTGGCCTGCTGAAGGGTAAAGGCATCTTCCGCAGGGTCCTCGCTTGCAGCAAGGTGGCTGAATGCAGAACGGATTACCAGTTGCCTGTTGGCAGCAAGCAGCGCCGTAAGGGCTGGCATATCGTGTGCCTCAAAGCCAAGCCGGTGCATACCGGTATCAATTTTAATATGCACCGGGTATTGCTTAATACCCTGCTTATTTACAAAAGCAGCAAAAGCCGTTAAGATGTTAAACGAAAAAAGCTCTGGCTCCAGGTCGTACTGCACCAGCGCTTCAAATGCGGCATCATCAATATTCATTACCATTATCGGCAGGCTTATGCCCGCTTTTCTCAATTCAACGCCTTCATCAGCATACGCAACGGCTAAATAGTCCACCTTATGAAACTGCAACAGGCTGGCTACTTCTGCCCCACCACTGCCATAACCAAAAGCTTTAACCATTGCCATTAGCTTAACGCCGGGTTTTAACTGCTGCTGATACTGTTTAAGGTTATGCGCCATAGCGGTAAGGTTTATTTCCATCAATGTTTGGTGCACCTTGCGCTGAAGTATGGCGGCTATTTTTTCAAAGGCAAAGGCGCGGGCACCTTTAAGCAGTATTGCTTCATCTCTAAAATGGTTTTCCGCAAACTGCTGTATAAAGGCTTCGGTATCGTTATAATGCTGGGTTACAGCAATGGTATTTTTAAGCAGGTTTTGATGTTGCTGCCATTGTTGCCCTATGGTAATAACGCGTGTTATTTTTTTTGCAGAAAGCATTTGGCTTATGCGGCTGTACATTTCGGCATCGCTGGTGTTTGGCAGGTCGGAGATGATAACCGTCTTCTGGTTGTGCTGTTGCTGCTGCTGCAAAAAATCCAGCGCAATGGAGAGGGAGGTAACATCAAAGCTGTAACTGTCGTTTATTACGGCGCAATTGTTTATGCCCTGTACCAGTTGCAAACGCATATCAACCGGCTGCAGGTTTTTAATACGTTCTGCAATTAGGGCGGCATCTTTCCCAAGCAATAGGCAAACACAGTAGCAGGTTATGGCGTTTTCTACCGAAGCATCATCCGTAAAAGGTATAGTGAAGGATTGCTCTTGTGACTGGTACAAAACATTCACCGTAGTGCTGCTTTTCTCCCTGGTAATGAAACGGATGATGTATTGATTACTGGTGCTATACCCCCAGGTTAATAGTTTGGGATGTTGCAGAAGCGTATCAGGCAGATGCTGCAAGTCCTGCTCCCGTCCTATAACAGTATTACAATGGTTAAACAGTGTAAGCTTCTCAAATAGTTTTTGGGTTTTGCTGGTAAAGCCTTCGCTGTGGGCTTCACCAATATTGGTTAAAACGCCAATGGTTGGTTGTATAATTTTTTCCAGCGCGGCCATTTCACCAGGTTCGGATATACCCGCCTCAAAAATGCCGAGAGTATGAGTGTTATTCATCTCCCAAACACTTAAAGGAACGCCTGTTTGCGAGTTGTAGCTGCGCGGGCTGCGTACAATGGCATAATCGCTGAACAGCAGTTGATACAACCACTCCTTAACAATGGTTTTACCATTGCTTCCGGTAATACCAATTACAGGATAGCTAAATTGGATACGATGATGGGCTGCAACCTGCTGCAATGCCAGCAATGTATTTTCGGCATAAATAAAGTTGGCATCTGTATAAGAGGAAGCATCAAAGCCAGGCTCCACCACAAAATTCCGTACTCCCCTGTTGTACACTTCGCCCACAAAGTCGTTGCCGTTTCTGCGTTTGGTATGCAGGGCAAAAAACAAGGACCTGCCAGCAAAAACGATGCGCCTGCTGTCGGTTACCAGGTATTCAACAACCATTTGCGGTTGTGCAAGGGTTGCCTGCGCTTGTAATATAGTTGCAATATGATGAATAGAGTATGCTAATGCGTTGTTTGTTTGAATGATTAAACAGATTTGCAGCTTTGGTGATAAAAGCTAACCATTACTATTTAACGAAGCTGCTAACTGCACTGCAAGTTGTAAATAAAATGGCATAACAGGAAACTGTTATGCCATTACCTATTTATATTTAACAATGTTGTTTTACCGGCAAACTATTAGCCTAACGTAAAGCTCATTATCATTCAATACCGGGGCTGTTTTAACAGCTTGCTATTTATTCGCAAGTTTGCCTTCCAGCACCTTCATAAAATAACCGCCCACCACGCTTCGTGCCTGAAAACCCACCTGCTTGCCATCGGTAGTTTCGTGCCAGTCGCACAAAGGCACCCTGGTAGGGGTTTGGCGCACATATTTATACACGGGGTCAATCAACGCCTCAAAGCTGCTGTGGGTACTGGCCAAAGTTGCAGTCCACAGTATCCAGTCAGATTTTGTGTAAGTCTTCCTGCTGTCTAATGGCAGGCCAAAAGCATTTTGTTTGGTAAGGTAATAAGCCACTTCTTTGTTATACACCTCAGCAGGAAACAGGTTTAGCCCTAATACCTTATCCCAAACCAGATTGTATTTCTGGCTCCAGGTGTTTTTGTTGTTAAACGTAAGCGCATAGTGGTTACCCGCATCGGCAATCAGCGCCCATTTTTTGGCCATTGCCAAAGCTGTATCGTGGTATTTCTTCGCTGTTGCTTCATCACCAAGTGTATGCGCCAGCATGCCGTAACAACCTAAGCCTACAATCGCTTTTACTGACAGGTTTGCATTGCGTGCAAGGTGGCCTGCAAAATCATCGGTGCACAACTGATTTTCGGGGTCAAAGCCTTTTTGCAACAAATATTCGGCCCAGGTGGTTAACGTTTGCCAATGCTTTTTTGCATAGTCTGTATTGCCTTCAGCTTTACAAATAGCAGCGGTAAGAATAATCATATTACCCGATTCTTCCACGGGCATGCCTTCGCCATACACCTGCCCATTGGCTAAGGGGTAAGTACCAAGGTCGTGCGCGGCATACGGTTGCGTATATTTACCACTCTCGCTAAAATAGAAAATACCATTGAGCATGCCTTCCATCAACGGTGGATTATAGCTTATAAACAATGGAGCTGATGGGTAAGTAACATCAACCGTATTTATACATCCGTTGCTAAAGTTTTCCTTTGAAAAAAACAGCAGTTCGCCATCTTTACTCTTTACAAGGTTATGTGCTGCTATACTTTGCCTGTACGCACCGGCACAAAGCTTTGCATACGTATCGCCGCCAGCAGTAATCGCATCGTTATAAATTTTGTTATTCATCGCTTCGCATTGCTGTAACACCTGGCTGTATTCATCAGCGCTTTTTTGCAAAAGGGCTTCAAAACTGCCCACGTTGGTAACCGCCCACCAGGGTTTTAAATTATCGCCAAAGTATTGTATGGAGTATTGCTCATCGTACCCCAGCATCATAAAACTCTCCTTTGGCGCAGCGGCTATTTTACCAATATTAAAAACGGTATTAAGCGTAAGGTGCCTGCCGGTGGTTACATTGGTGCCACTGCCTGTACCGGCGGCAAATGCGTTTGCCCCATCGTTACCAGCAGTAATACTTTGTACTGCGTTACTGTTAACAGGCGCGGCTGCATAAACATACCCCCAGTCAATCCTTAGGTCATCGCCTTTTTTCTGCAACACCGGCTGCTGGGTGGAGCCTGCTTTAAGCAAGGTTAGGTTACCTGCGGTATATTGCTGTGCAGTTACTTCCTGCGCGGCAGTGTTTACGGCAAGGTCTGTAGAGGTGCCGAAATACAGTTTTGCGTCATGCTCTTTGCCATCGGTTGCAGCCACTTTAAAGCTGATGTAGGAAACCGGCCTTGATAAAACATCAAGGTTATCTATTAACAAGGGCGAAGTAAAAGTAACTTCAAGGTTGGTGCCGCCACAACTGAAGGTATAAATGGTTTGGGTTGCTTTTATAACAACGCTTTTTTGTACAGCAGCAACTATGCTGGTATTTTGTTTTTGTTTTTTAATAGTTGAAAGGCCAGCATCAAGCCAGGCACCGCCAGAAGTATTGGCTACATGAATAGCCAGCACATTACGGCCTTTTTTAAGGCTTTGTTTGGCAGCGTCTGTTAGCGGTATATAAGCAAATTTGTTAAGCCAGCCTGCATAGCCGTAAATCTTCACGCCATTTAAATATACCTCGGTATTGTCGTCGTGGTTTATTTTTAAAAACAGCTTATCAATATCAGTATTGTCCAGGTTAAACACTCTTCGTACCCAAAGGTTTTTGGTTTTCCATGGGGTGGCAGCCTGGTCGTTATCACCAAATGGTGCCGGGGCCGTTTTCCACTGGCCATCATCAAAACCGAGTTTCATCCAGCCAGCGGTAGGCTGGGCTTCAGTATAACTAACTGTGTAAGTGGTTTCGTCTGCCGCTGGTAAAATTGTTTCATACACTTCATCTTGCTTACCTAAAAAGCGGTACGTTTTACCATCTACTTTCAACAGCCCTATAAGGCTCTGGTTACTGCCCGTCCAATGCCGGGTAGTGCTTGCCGTTGCATCATCTGTAACCGACCATATACTAAAATAAGGGTTGTGTGTAATGAGCGGATAAGCCGGGGCCTTGGTAAGCTGGGCCGAAGCCGTTAGTAAAATAAAAGTAGCTGTAACCGAACAAAGAATTTTTTGAAGGCTGAGTTTTGATAATGGCATTTGCAACAGTTTTTTTGAGCGTTAAAGATAGTTAATGAAGACACATGAAGAAGTCTAAAAAAACAGTTATTATAAAATATTATTATATAAATTGGGCAAAAATTACACATGAAAGCACTGGATACAATTGCTTTTTTTGATAAGGACGGGGCTATAATTTTAAACAATTTGCCTGGTGTTAAAAACAGGAAAGCAAGGGTAATAATATTGCTTGAGGAGGAGGAGGATAACACCGACAGCCTTAAAGCATTTTCTGCCGGGTACGATTTAGCCGAGCCTGATTATTACACCCAAATAGCTGAAGAACCTGCGATTGAATACAGCCGTATTAAGGAAGGCGATATTGCTTTGGTGGAATTGCCACAATCTGGCGGAACATTTAAACTGCGCCCGGCGGTAATATTAAAACAACTGCCCAAGTTTAATGATTTTTTGGTTTGTGGCATATCGGGCCAGCAGCAGCACTATGTGGAAGATTTTGATGAAATGATTGATGAAAACCACGAACTTTTTCCGGTTACAGGGCTTCATAAAGATTCGGTCATCAGGCTATCATCACTGGCAGTTTTTAATGTTGATAAAATTATGCGCCATATAGGCAAAATACCTGCCGAAATGCATAAGCTTTTATTAAAGCGGCTGGGGGAGTTTATTTTAAAATGAGCATGGAGGGATTGATTTTGTAATATGTATTTACTTACGGTATTTCCCTTTAGGATTACGGCTGGCATGAAAGATACTCGTAACAATAACAAGTTTTTTTGCCTTATCTATCCGGTAAATAATAAGGTATGGAAATACATTAACCCTTGTTTCGCGGTAAAGCGGCGTACGTAACGGGTAACGCTCAGGGTGTTGCTCAATTGCATGTATCCTTTGGTATAACTCTGTCTTAAACCTCTCACCTAAACCTGCTTGTTTGTCTTCATACCATATCCATGATTCTAAAAA
>CAZRDD010000063.1:0-15708 GCA_964598675.1 uncultured Parafilimonas sp. | reverse complement strand
TGTACCCTTGTGCAGCCAGCATGGCGGGCAGTTGCTGCAAATATTGCAAACAGGCCGCTTTTGTGGGGAACTGTGTTTTAACCTGCGGCGTATTGCCTGCCACTGTTACACCAACAGGCATAACCGCCAGGCTACAGTTTTTTTGCGCACCCGCGCTAATGCAAGCCAGGCACAACACCAAACAGGTAAAAATATGTTTTATGGTTGTTGCCATGGTTTTAAAGCTGGTTTGCCCAAACCAGAACAACGGGGCGTGTATAAAATTATTGTGATGCTACTCTTCAATAAAGTCCAGTTCTTTTCCGTAAGATTCCTTTAGCGATACCGCCGCAACAATGCCAATTACAAAAAGCAGCAGGCCGGTTACCCAGCCACCGGTAACAATATTATTAAAATAGTTGCGGGTAAATTTAAACAGCAGCAGCACCAGCGTTAACGAGCCCCTTACCATATTGGGTACGCTTATGGCTGCGGAAGCGCGCAGGTTGGTGCCAAACTGCTCAACCGCCAGGGTTACATACACCACATTAAACCCTACCCCAAAACCCATGCCTGCACACAGTATGTAAAAGCGCTGCGCGCTGGTGCCATCCTGCAAAAAATACAGTACAGCAAACACTATGGTAATGGCATAAAAAATAAAAAGTGTTTTTTTGCGGCTTTTTAGTTTTTCGCACAGCCAGCCCACGCTAAAATCGCCTAAAGCAATGGCCAGGTACAAATACATGATGGCGGTGCCGGGGTCAACATTGGTAACGTGCATGGCCGCAGCAAACTGGTCGGAAAAAGTGATGAGTATGCCTATGACATACCAGGCTGGTACACCTATTAAAATACATTTGAGGTAACGTAAAAAACGCTCGCGGCTGGTAAAGAACATTAAAAAATTGCCCCGCTGTACACCAGTTTGTTTAACGTTGGCAAACAGGCCGCTTTCGTGTACCTGTATGCGCATCAGCAAAAGCAAAATACCTAGTGCGCCACCTATGTAGTAGCAGGTACGCCAGCTAAAATAGCGGTGGGCAAACACGGCTGTTACTACCCCAAATAACCCAAAACCGGCAATAAGGCCCGCAGCCATGCTTCTTTTTTCTTTGGGCAGCAACTCGCTTACCAGGGTAACGCCAGCGCCAAGCTCGCCTGCCAGGCCCACGCCCGCTATAAAACGCAGGATGATGTACTGGGGCAGAGAGGTTATCATGCCATTTAAAATATTGGCAGCGGAGTAGAGGATGATGGAGCCAAACAATACACGTATGCGGCCAGCTTTATCGCCAAGTATGCCAAACACAATACCCCCCAGCACAATACCAATCATTTGTATGCTGATGAGCATTTCACCTTTGGTAAAAACTTCTGTGGGGGATAAGCCAAGGTCGGCAAGGCTTTGTTTGCGTATAATGGCAAACAACAGTAAATCGTACGTATCAACAAAAAAACCGAGGGCGCTTACTATTACGGCAAGCTGAAACAAGCTGTTTGATTTAGCGGGCATAACGCAAATAAAAATAATTTCTGCGCAATGCCCGCCTTTTTATTACTAATTTTTACGGCCTGTGCTGGCTTGCAGCCCCCCCTGTGGTTAAAACCGGGGCAGGCAGTAAAAAAATTATGCCATCAAACCACCCATCAATGGGTCGGTATGGCCGTGGGTGCCATTCTCCACCCTGCCCGCATATCTTTTTTCAAAGCCGGTATGGCCTTTAATTTTAACGGTAAAATCGTACCAGCCATAGCTTTTCTCCAGGGGCAGTGTAACCGCCGTATCTGCGTTGGCAGCAAGTGTTTGGGTGTAGCTGCCGGTTTTATAACTGTTATCGGTAATCTCCACAGTTTGGCTTTCATTGCTTTTGTTTTGCAATGCCACCACCAGGTTGTTTGCTTTGGTGCTGTATTGTACGGCAAGGTTTAACGCAGGGTCGGCAGCGGTGCCTTTAAACTCACGGTAAAAACCATTGGGGCCATATACCCGCAGGTGATAAATGCCGTTTTCAAAATCATCTACCTGCCAGGTATCGGTAACTCTTTGGCCAGCCGCTGCAGTGTAGCTCCAGTTATGGGCACTTTCCAGCAGCCCTTTTTTGCGGTATTTGCCCGGTGCGTACACATTGAAAGGCGCACCGCTTGATTTTTCGCCGTGTATCTCTTTTTTGGCCTGGAAGGTGATGGAAAAAGTTTTGCCATCGGGGGCCAAAACACCATCTGCGTATAGCTCATAAGGCAGGGCGCAGGCTGGGCGTATGCCTTTTTCCTGCTTTGGTAATAGGGCTGATGACGATGGATTAGCCTTTACTGCTGCAATTTGCTGGCTGTTTAATTTTATAAAATCGCTGGGGGCATTTTTAAACTTGGCTTTGTGTATACTTTCCACCACTTTATCTTTTTTAAGATACTTTGGCAGGTGTATTTTTTCGCCGTTAAAGGGGCGGAACACCGAGGATAGGTCGCCGGTTACGGTTCTGCGCCACTCACTTATGTTGGTTTCTTTTACTTTTTTGCCTGTTTTCTTTTCCAAAAAGGTTTCTACCAGTTGCAGGCAACTGGTATGGTCAAACACCTGGGAGTTTACCCATCCGCCCCTGCTCCAGGGCGAGGCCACTATCATTGGCACACGGTAGCCTAAACCTATAGGGCTTTCGCGCATGTGGTCTTCGGGCATACCCGGTGTTCTTTTTTCCTGCTCCATGGTTACAAACTCAACACTGGTATCAAGCCCTGCGGAGGCCTTGCCAGTAGCGGCATCGTGTGCGTTTGGGGCAACAAACGGCGGCAGGTGGTCAAAACAGCCGTCATTCTCATCATACGTAAGCACAAAAATGGTTTTCTTCCACACTTCTGGGTTTTTGGTGAGGATGTCCATCACTTCAGACAGGTACCAGGCACCATACCAGGCCGAACCCGGGTGGTCGCTAAACGTTTCGGGGGCCACCAGCCACGATACGGTGGGCAGCTTGCCAGCCTCTACATCGTGCCTGAACTGGTGCAGCACATCGCCTTTGGGTATGTTTACCTCGCGCTCAATATCGCCGTCTTTGTACTTATGGGCGGTAAGCTCGTGAAAATGCGGGTCGTTTTTATTTACCGTAAAAGCTTTATCGTGAATGTTCTTTTCAAACTGCGATAAGGCTTCATATTTTTCTGCGGTAAAAACAGGTTTATCCGCCAGCACTTTTGCAAGTGCTTCTTTCTTCTCGGCCAGTTGCTTTTTAAGGGCATCCAGTGCAGTGCCGGTTAAAGTGGTGCTGGCCAGTTGCTGTTCCAGCGCTGCAATTTCACCAGGCAAAGTTTCCGAGGCTTTTTGCAGGTAGTTGATGTATTTTTTAGAAAGTTTTACGTTGTACTGGGCAAAAAACTCAATAGGGTTATCGGTAAAATTGGCCAGCCAGGCATCTTCCTCGCCGTTAAAACCACCGTCTACGCTCAGTTCATTTTGGTATATGCGCCAGTCAATACCTACTTCCTCCAGCCTTTCGGGGTAGGTTTTCCACTTGCCCCAGCTATCATAATCCACCTCGCTGTTGTACACATGCGCCCGTGAGCCTTCGTGCTGCTCTTCCCTAATCGTTCCGCTCCATAAAAAAAGGCGGTTGGGGGTTGTGCCGGTAAGGCACGAGCAAAAGTTATGATCGCATACGGTAAAGGCATCGGCCAGGGCGTAATAAAAAGGGATGTCCTCGCGGGTGTAATAACCCATGGTGAGCGGCATTTTGGCATACTCGTGGTCGCCGGATTTTTTTACATCCAGCCACCTGTCGTATTTGCCGTTGTTACGCGCATCCACCTGGTTGTTCCAAGAGTGGGGCAGCGAGCCCATCCAGGTAATTTTGGTGTTTTTTATATCCAGCCTGAAGGGGGCGTACGTGTCGCCTTCGGCATTGGTTTGCAGCCATACGGGGTTTTCATTGTCAAGGGTAATGGCGCGGGGGTCGTTAAAACCACGCACACCCTGCATAGCGCCAAAAGCATGGTCGAAGGAGCGGTTTTCCTGCATCAGTATTACAATATGCTCTGCATCCAGCCAGGTGGTGCCGGGGGCGGGGTCAATAGCAAATGCTTTTTGGATAGATGGAGGCAACACGCCCATTAAACCTGCGCCGCCGGACAGCAACGCAGCTTTTTTAAGAAAATCCCTTCTGGAGTTCATATGCTGATTTTTTGTAAAGCGTGAAAGTACGCAAAGCAGCTATTCCAGCGTCATTACAAGGGTGCTTTGGACTGATTTAATATTAACATAAAACAGGAAAAAATATTCATTGCTTTAAGGCTGATGGCTGCTGTTAATATATAATGCTGCCCAAACACGCAAACAGATTATTTTTGCCGCTTACTATGGCAGGAACGTGTTCGTTATTTAATGATCAACTACTTACAATTAATGAGTAAGAAATAAAAAAAACGCGTTTCGCCCCGTTAGCGACCGTTCAATGGTGTTTTATTCAAATGCTTAAATTTTTATAGCGGGATTGCAACCATTTGTGCCACGGTATTATAAACATTTACCCCTGTGTTTGCTGTTTCCATAGATGCAATCAGGCTATATCTTATTTTGCTGTCAGCAGCCCTGTTCGCGGGCTGGTTTTCTATCTAATAGGTGTCTTTTTTTTGCGCTGTATCAAATAAATATTTGTAAAAGCAAGCAGCATAAAAAAAGCAGGAATGAATGGCGGTTTTATTTTTAAGGGTAAAACCTCTGCCGGAACATTGGGCTGTAAATGAACATAGATTGCTGTTGCCATCATAGGAAGTATAGCAGCGGAAGCCAGCAGGATAATCAGCTTGAAATTTTTGCCAGCCAGATTTCCATCAATCAGCAAACTCAACAGCAATGCTGATCCAACAATAATTTCGCCTGCAATACCCACCCAAATAGGGATATACGCCGCTAAACCACTATTTGTCATTTGAACAGTAAACCACCAATGGATGGTTGGGCTTAAGACTTTTAAAATGCCGAACAGGAACATGCCGATGCCCAGGAACCAGGAAATTAATTTTATAGCTTTCATTTCTTTAATTATTTAATCGTTCTCAATTAATTGTTCTCAATAAAAAAACTGCTCCGAAACAATCTTTCCGCCTTTAACCTCGAAAACACCAATCTCCTGTAAATTTATCCGGGGCTTGCCTTTCAAGGTAATGTCCCTGCCCAGTACGACGCTAAAAAAATTGCCGGCTATGAGTGGTTCACTGCAAAAATCGCCATGAATTTCTGCGATCATTTCGTTTCTAGCCTTTGCTTTGGCCTTTACCGCCGCTAATCCTTTGGTTATGGTTGGTATTCCCATCGTTACGGCATGTTCGGGTTCTTTGCATACGATGTCTTGTGAATAAAGCTCATCCACAATTTGTTCTCTTTTATTGGCTGACATCAGCTCGTGATATTTGTCAGCAACTTTCTGTGTTGTCATCATTTTATTTTTGAAATTTAAACCAGTGACATTCCTCCGTCTACATTCAATTCAACCCCGGTTATAAATTTGGAATCGTCGGATGCCAGGAATAAAGCTGCGGAAGCAATTTCTTCTGGCTGCCCTATCCGTTTAAAAGGAATCATGGAAACAACCGCATCCACCATTCCTTCCGGCGCCTGCCCGAAAGCCCCTGTGAGTATCGGGCCAGGGCTGATCACGTTCACCCTGATCCGCCTGCTTTTCAACTCCACCGACCAGGTACGCGCAAAAACACGAAGAGCCATTTTGCTGGCACTGTAGGCACTCAAACCCTCCATAACTTTGGAGATAGCAGCCGTTCCCGTCATGATGATGGCTCCTTCATCCTTCATCAGGGGCAGCGCCTTCTGTACGGTGAAAACCGTTCCTTTAGTGTTCAGGTTAAACGTTTTGTCGTAGTGCTCTTCCGTCATAGATCCGATAGGGAACCCATATTCAGCCACCCCGGCGCTGGCGTACAAAATATCGATATGACCTTTTTCTTTCTTTACTACTTCAAAAAGATGTTCAAGGTCGGTCAGCACACTCGAATCGCATTTGATGCCAATCACGTTTTGCCCGATAGCTGCAACAGCCTGGTCAAGTTCCTTTTGCCTGCGGCCTGTAATGAACACGAAAGCACCCTCTTCTACAAATAATTTGGCGGTAGCTAATGCCATTCCGCTGGTAGCCCCTGTGATGACGGCCACTTTGTTTTCCAATTTTTTCATGTGCCAAAATTACCATCGGGAAATTGCACCGGCTTGGCGATAAGGTTCAATAAATGGTCAATGAGGTTCAAACAAGTAACGGTTACGGCCTATGCGTGTTTCTAAAAGCCAACGGTGATTGCCGGGTATGTTTTTTGAATGCTTTTGTAAAATGCGAAGTGTCATTAAATCCGATCTGAAAACAGATTTCACTTACGGAATAATCGGATTGTTTAAGCAGTTCTATGGCTTTTTCCATTTTTTTTGTCCGCAAATAATTGGCTGGGGTATCGTGGTAAATGTTTTGAAACGCCCGCTTAAAAGAGGATAAACTAAGGCCCGCCAAATGTGCCAATTCGCTCATAGAGAAATCTGCGTACAGATGATGCTGAATAACATCTTTTAAATTGGCCTGCCTGGGCGAAAAAAGGTTGGTCATTAATTCGGCTACGGTTGCGGCATTTTTAGTTTGTAAAAGCAAAAGGATCAGTTCCCTTATTTTTAACATCAATAGTTCTGAATTTACCAAACCTGGATTTTCAAAATAGAAAACCAGGCTGTCAATAAAATGATTGATGATAGTATGGTTTGCTATTACCCTGGCGTTTTGACCGGTGGCCTGATGTTTGAAGAATTCAGGCAGGCTATCTTTATAAATTTCCCTGAGCAGGTCAGGGTACAAATGCACTGCATAAACTTCGATGGTTGCCAATGGTGCACTTTGTATAAAATCGGCAAAATAGTTACTGCAATTCAATAAGACACTTTCCGTAGCACCTATTTCTAATCTTTCCGCAGGCGATGATACGATCGTTTTCCCATCTTTGAAATAGACAAAACAAGCTTCATTCTGAAACGTTGCCCCAAAGCGAAAAGGTGTACTGATGATTAATTTTTCAATGACCCGTTTATCTCCTATGTCAAAATATTGCCGGCTTACTATCATAATCGTTTGGTCATCAAATTTAATGAAAAGTCTGGTTGAAAAACTGTTGTTGAATTTTGCGATTTGGCTTAGCGTAAATAATAGCTGCGAACAGTCGCTATTTTTATTCAGGCTTTTGATATTCATATCCTGAAATGCAAAAACTATTTCAGTTCAAAAACTTTAAATAAAACATTTAAAATTATGTTTGTTACTTTTATCAATTGGAAATTAAAAAAAGTAACACAACCAACATAGATTAAACTATAACGGAAGCAATCACAATAAATCAATTCAACATAAAATACTTATAATGAATTATCTGTTATCTTACTCTTTATAGGTTTATCTTACTCATTACCATGGCAGGAATTTACATACACATACCATTTTGCAGAAAAGCCTGCCACTATTGTAACTTTCATTTTTCCACAACGGCAAAAAACATTCCGGCCATGGTGCAGGCCATTGGTACGGAAGCAAGGCTTAGGCAGGCGTACCTACAGCAGCCGGTGGAAACGGTTTATTTTGGCGGTGGTACCCCATCGTTACTGCAGGTGGAGGAAGTAAGCGCCCTTATTAAAACAATGAGGGAGTTGTTTTTGGTGGATGAAAATGCCGAGATAACCCTTGAAACAAACCCTGATGATATTACTGCTGAAAGGCTGCTGGCCTGGAAGCGTGCAGGCATAAACCGCCTTAGCATTGGCGTGCAATCGTTTTTTGAAGAAGATTTGCAATGGATGAACCGCGCCCACAATGCAGCACAGGCGCGCGACAGCATTTTGCTGGCACAGCAGGCGGGGTTTAACAACATTACTATAGACCTCATTTACGGTACCCCCACCTTAACCGATGAACGCTGGCAGCAAAATGTACAAACCGCCCTGGCGCTTAACATACCCCATTTATCGTGCTACGCCCTAACGGTGGAGCCTAAAACCGCCCTGGATAAACTGATAGCCACCCAAAAAATGGCCCCGGTTGACCCCGAAAAGCAGGGCCGCCATTTTGAATTGCTGATGCAATGGCTGGGCGAGGCAGGGTACGAGCATTACGAAATATCGAACTTTGCGCTGCCCGGCAAGCGCAGCAGGCACAACAGCAGCTACTGGCAGGGCAAACATTATTTGGGTTTAGGTCCCTCGGCACACTCGTTTAACGGCAGCAGCAGGCAGTGGAATATTGCCAACAACGCTTTATACCTAAAGAGTATACAGCAGGGAGTTGTTCCGTTTGAGGTAGAGGTGCTGACGCCTGAGCAGCAGCTGAATGAATATATAATGACAAGCCTGCGCACTGCCGAAGGGTTGCACCTGCCGTTTGTTGTGCAGCAGTGGGGTGCTGCCCGTGCAAGTGCCATTGAAACAGAAGCGGCTGAATTGTTTAAAAACAACATGGCTACGCTGCAAAACGGCAGTATTGTTTTAAACCCTAAAGGCAGGCTTTTTGCAGACGGCATTGCCGCACAGCTTTTTTGCTGACACCGTTTTAAAACGCATTAAAATTTATCCGTGCAGTCCCTGTGCAACATGGTTTATACATTTTTAATCTGTGCTGAAAATTTTATATTGTTACTTTGCGGGTATCACAAAATCCGTTCTCAAAAAAGCTCCTCCTTATGATAAGATTAAGGCTTGTTTTGTTGTTAACCCTTATTACCAGTTTTTCTGCACTGTATGCCCAAAAGGCCGATTCGATAAAAGTGAAGGTGTTTTTTGCGCTGGATAAATACAACATTTCTCCATCGGCCAAAGTAACCCTCGATGACTTTATTAAGCATCACCGCGAAATTACCTGGATTAATATTGAAGCCTTTACCGACAGCCGCGCCAGCGTGGTGTATAACGATAAGCTGGCACACAACAGGGCATTCTCCGTACAAAAATACCTGCTGGCAAATGGCCTGTCAAAAAACTGCGAAACGCACATCAACGCTTTTGGCAAACGCAAGCTGCTTGATATGGGCCATACCGAAACAGCCCACCAAAACAACCGTGTGGTAATACTTACCTGTTATGTTATACCGCCGGTGATGCCTGCGGCTGCGCCACCTGTTGATACTGCAAAACCGGCTCCACCCGTAGTGGTTGCGCCAAAACCGGTGCCAGCGCCTAAGGATACCGCCAGGCCATTACCCCCACCGGTACCAAAGGATACCGTTAAGCCTGCGCCGCCGGTGGTTGTAGCTCCGCCAGCCCCGCAAAAGGATACACTAAAAGCCGTTGCCCCGCCGGTGGTTACCTCATCGCCCGCCGAAAAAGTAGCCGTTACGCCGCCCGCCACCGCAAAAGATACTGTTGAAACATTTGGCCGCATACAAATAAAAGAAACACCCCCTAACGGCGAAATTGACCGCGGGCTTGAAGAACGGATTATTACCGCTATTAAGCATGCCAAAGTGGGCGAATCAATTGTACTGCACACCATTTATTTTGTGGAAGGCAGGCACGTATTTGTAAAGGAGGCAAGTACGGCCTTAAATGCAATACTGGCTGTGATGAAGGCGAGGCCAACCCTTGAGTTTGAAGTACAGGGCCATGTTTGCTGTACCGACTCCTTAATGGCTGATGCGCTTGATTTTGATACACACGAGTTTGACTTGTCGTACGCCAGGGCCAAGGCCGTAGCGGCTTTCCTGGTGAAGAACGGCATAGCTGCCCAAAGGGTGCAGCAGCAGGTGGGCTTTGGCTCAAGGCGCAGGGTGGTGTACCCCGAAAAATCTGTAGCCGACCGTAACCTTAACCGCAGGGTTGAATTTAAGATTTTAAAGAAATAATAAGCCTGACAGTATGAAGATTAATAATATAACAAGCCTTATAGTAATTGCTGTTGCGTGCGTGTTTTCATCGTGTTCAGCACCATATTCTGTAACAACCAACCCCAAGCTGATAAGCGACTGGACGGTTACCTCTGTACAATTAGACGGGGATATTGTTGGGCAGGATATACCAACCCCCGTATTTGACGATGCCACCATTGGTTGCTTAACCTCCAGCAGGTGGTCGCTTACAGATGGGGGTGGCGGCTCTTACCTTATTAAAGGCGATTCTGCCTCCTGCACGGTTGGCCTGCGCCGTATATCGTGGGAGGTGGTTAATCTTTCCAAAACAGCCCATTACTTCCAGTTCTACCGTGCCGTAGCCCCTAAGGGCGTACTGGCAGACAGGTTTACCACGTATATTATGGAGATAACATCGCTCACCAAGTCGGGTATGGTGTTGCGTTACCCTGTTAAATACCACGATAAAACAGGCAGCATTGTATTTACGTTTACCAGAGGCAAATAGCCCCTGTAAAAGGTCAGGGCTTTTCAGCAAGCCTTATCGTTCTTTTTTCAATACGTTTTTCGTAGTGGGTGCCCTGGTAAATGCGTTTAACGTATATGCCTGCCACGTGTATGGCATCGGCATCTAACTCGCCGGGCTGCACCAGTTCTTCTACCTCGGCAATGGTAATATTGCCCGCTTTTGCCATAGAGGTGGAAAAGTTGCGTGCTGCTTTTCTAAACACAAGGTTACCCATTGTATCGCCCTTCCAGGCTTTAACCATAGCAAAATCGGCATGCAGGGCATGCTCCATCAGGTACATTTTTCCGTTAAACTCGCGCACTTCTTTACCCGCAGCTACCTCGGTGCCATAACCGGCAGGGGTATAAAAAGCAGGTATGCCCATGGCTGCCATTTGTATACGTGTGGCAAGGGTACCCTGTGGTATAAGGTCCGCCTCCATTTCGCCGCTCAGCAACAGCCTTTCAAACTCCATATTCTCGCCCACATAACTGCTCATCATTTTTTTTACCTGCTTGTTTTTAAATAACAGGCCCAGGCCAAAATCATCAAGGCCTGCATTGTTGGCAATGCAGTTAAGGTTTTTAACCCCTTTGCGCACCAGCGCTGCAATGGCGTTTTCGGGTATGCCGCATAAACCAAAACCGCCCGACATAATAACAGCGCCATCAAACACATCAAACAAAGCCTCATCTGCATTTTTAAATACCTTGTTCATAGCAGCAATTTGTGTAAAGGTAATGTTGAATAACCAACAGCAAACAACCACTGTTAGCCCACTTTATACGTAATTTTTAAAACATATAACAGCAATGCAACACATATTAGTATGTTGAAGAGGGGGTGCAACGGCAACCTGATTATTATCATGTAAAAAATGATGCTGTTTTTAATAGCCCTTATGTACATTTGCCGCGTTTATGAAGGTTACCTGCGTTACAATATTATTGGTTTGTGTGCTGGCTGCAACCTTTAGCAACTGGTTAATAATAGCATCTTTCAATGTAAACCAGGGCTATATTGCAAAAGCGTTGTGCGTTAACCGCAACAAGCCCAACAGCACCTGTAATGGCCATTGTTACCTTAACAAACAGCTTACCAAAGAAGAAAAGCCCGAGAGTAACGGCGGCAGCAGCAACAAAGAAAAATTTGAGGTGCAGCTTTTTTTTGCTGATGCACCTGATTTTGTAACTGCCCTTAATAAAAGCTCCATTTTTTACCATACCACTCCGCAGCCTTTTGCGCAACAGTTGTATATCAACAGCTTTTTTCATCCACCCTGTTGAGTATAACATTTACTGTTTAATCTCATTATTTAACTAAACCAGTGCGGATTACCGTTTAGTGTATTGCGTTGCAGGCAAAAACCCTGCATATCCTTCACTATGTTGGTCCATTAACACTTTATTGCTACTGTTTTGGCCAGCAATGGCCACCTAACTATTTATTATGAAGAAACTAATTTTTGCAATACTTATATTAACAGCTTCTGTTCAGGCAAATGCCTGCCCTTTTTGTGGTTGCGGTGGTGGTAACCTTTACCTGGGTTTGATGCCCGATTTTAAAACAACGTTTGTAGGTGTGCGTTACCATTACTCACAATACCACACCACCCTGTTTAGCGATGCCACACAGTTTAGCCACAACTATTACAATATTGTTGAGGTGTATGGTGGTGTTAACATTGGCAAACGCTTCCAGGTATTGGGTTTCATCCCGTATTACCAAAACAAACAGGTGGATGATGATGGCACCACCACGCCGCATGGCCTGGGCGATGTAACCGTTATGGGCCAGTACAAGGTGTTTGGCAATACAAGCCTTACCCGTAATAAAAAAGTATTTGTGCAGCAGTTATGGGTAGGGGCTGGTGTAAAGGTACCAACAGGCTCGTTTAACCTTAACCTTAGCGACCCCGATGTTACCGTGGCCGATATTAACGCACAGTTGGGTACTGGCAGTACCGATGTATTATTAAATACTTCTTATAATGCCAGGTTAGAGAGTTTTGGCCTTAACGCTTCTGCCACTTATAAAATAAACACCACCAATAACCAGCATTACAAATATGGTAACCGGGTTACTGCAAACCTTATAGGCTACTATAAGTTTAATGTAAAGCATACGGGCATATCGCCCAATGCAGGTATTGGTTACGAGAATGTTGCAGGCAACCTGCTTAATACCGAGAAGGTGCAGTACACCGGCAGCAATGTAACCAATGCTATTGTAGGTGTTGAATTTAGCTTTAACAAAATAGGGTTTGGCGTAAACGGCCAATTGCCTATTGCGCAAAATTTTGCCGAAGGCCAAACCAGCCTTAAGTTTAAGGCGATGGCACATATTACTTTATCTTTATAATTGAATACAAAACAAAAGGCGAGGGCGATGTTTTACGATATTGCCCGCGCTTTATAAAACCATAAATACAAACATGAAAAAACTTATTTTATCAGCAGCCTGTGCTTTGTTAATTACATTAATTGCTTGTAACCAAAACAGCAAGCCAGCAGGCGATGCGGCGCAAAAGCCAGCTGCGGACAGTATGGCGGGCATGCATGCCATGGGCGATACTGCTAAAAAATACACCCTTAGCATGGTTGATAATAAAAAAGACCCCTCCTGCGGTATGCCTTTAACAGCAGGGCTGGAAGATACGGCCCACTACAAAGGCAAAGTATATGGTTTTTGCAGCAAGGAATGTAAGAATGAGTTTTTGGCAAGGCCTGATGCCTATGTAGCCAAAATGAAATAGTGGATGGCTGGGCAGTTGTTGGCGACGCCTGTATTTGTACATGGAGTGTACAGCAGTTAAAGCCTGCCAGTAAAAATTTGTATACCAGCATCGCAATGGGGTTAGCAGCCTGTTCCGGGTTTTAAATCACGCTCACCCATCGCCAAAAACACAACAGCCGCATAGTATTACGCTATGCGGCTGTTGCTATATAAAGGTTGCTGTTTATTTAAGCACTTCGGCAAGTTTGGCCTGCAAAGCAGGGCCGCGCAGCTCGGAAGCGATTATTTTGCCGCTGGGGTCAATTAATACGTTAAAGGGTATGCCGTTAAACTGGTAAGTACCTACCGCTTCGCTTTCCCATTGTTTAAGGTCGCTCATGTGGTTCCAGGCCAGGCCATCGGCTTTAATGGCTTGCAGCCAGGCCGCTTTATCATTGTCCAGCGATACGCCGAGTATGGTAAAGTTCTTGTCCTTGTACTTGTTGTATGCCGCAACCACGTTAGGATTTTCGCCACGGCAGGGGCCGCACCAGCTTGCCCAAAAGTCTACCAGCAGGTATTTACCCCTGAAGCTTTTAATACTCAGGGTTTTGCCATCAGTGCCAGCCATGGTAAGGTCGGGCGCGGTTTGGTTAAGCAGCGGGTAAGGTGCAGGTGTATCCTGCTGCTGCTGTTGTTGCTGTGCAGCACTTGCCTGCTGTGCCACCAGGCTTTTTATAACGGCGATGGTGTTATGCTCTTTAAATCGTAATGAGGCTGTTTTTACAAGCGTATCAAGCTCCTGCGGGTCGGTAGTTTTGGCGCGCTGTAGTACATAACATATAAATGCCGGGCTGTTGGAGGTGTTAACGATTTTCTTTATTTCATCGTTAATGCCTTTTATCTCTGCCATGCCCCTGCTGCGCAATGCCAGGGCAGATACACTGTCGTAAGGCACCCTGCCTGCAAGCGTATCCATTTGTACGGAGATGGCCCTTAAAATACTGTCCCTGTGTAAAAAGGTAGCCATAAAAGCATACAATTCCGTGGTGGCGGCGGAGCCTTTTATCACCGGCCTGCGGCTGCTGGCAAGGTCAATATTCAGTTCTGCTTCCTTATTATCGTTAATTACAATGCCTATGGGGTTATGGTTTATGGTAAGCAGGTAAAGGTCTTCTTCCACGCCATTGCCTTTCAGTTCAAACTTGCCGGTGGTATCCAGTTTAACTGAATCCAGTACGGTATTGGTGGCTGCATTAAGCGCAATTTTTTCTAAAAAAAGCGTTTGCTGGGCAGGGCCGTGGGCAATGGTGCCCTTTATTGTAAACGGACCGTATTTTTTGGTTGAGCACGCGGCCAAAGCTGCTGCTGCTAAACACACAAGGGCAATTTTTCGCATATTTGTTGTTATAATCTGTACGTTAATTTTTTAATTTTTCTTCCAGCAGGGCGGTAACCACTTTAGGGTCGGCCTTGCCTTTACTGGCTTTTTTAACCTCACCTACAAAAAGGCCAATCAACCCTTTTTTGCCTTTTTTGTACTCCGCTACTTTATCGGGCATTTTACTTATCACTTCATCTACCCAGGCTGCCAGCTCGCTGTTATCGCTTACCTGCAGCAGGTTTAAGGCTGTTGCCGCATCCAGCGCCGTACTGTACTGGCCGGTAACCAGGGCAGGCAGCAGTTTAGATGACGCAACGGAGAAGTTAACCTTACCATCATCCACCAACTTTATTATTTCGGCCAGTTGTGCAGGTGCCAGGGCAAGCTCCTCCGGCGACAGTTTATGTGCGTTAAGGTATTGCTTTATGGGGCCGTTCATCCAGTTGGCGGCGGCTTTGTAGTTGCCGGTAAGGGCAATTACCGCTTCAAAATAGTCGGCAATGCTTTTTTCAAGGCATAGCTGGGCGGCATCGTATTCCGTAAGGCCAAGCTGCACCTGGTATTTGTGCATAAGCTGCTGCGGCAAAGCAGGCAGCGATTGCTGTATGCCTTGTATAAACCCTTCCGACAGCAGGAAAGGGGCCAGGTCGGGCTCGGCAAAATACCGGTAATCGTTGGCTTCCTCTTTATCGCGTATCGCAAAAGTGGTATCGTTGCTGGCATCAAAACTGCGTGTTTGCTGCACAATAACACCACCGTTTTCCACCACCTCAATCATCCTTTCAATCTCGTATTCAATGGCTTTTTTTACGTTGCGCATGCTGTTAAGGTTCTTCACCTCCACCTTGGTACCCAGTTTGGTTTCGCCTTTTAACCGTATACTAACGTTGGCATCGCAACGCAGGCTGCCTTCTTCCATATTGCCATCGCAAATACCCGTCCACCGCACCAGCCTGCGCAGCTCGTGTATGTACTGGTAAGCCTCTTCGGCATTGTGCATAACCGGCTCGGTAACAATTTCCACAAGGGCGGTACCCGCACGGTTGTAATCAACACAGGTGTAATCATCATCGTGGTCGTGTATGCTTTTGCCTGCATCTTCCTCCATGTGTATGCGGTTAAGCTCCACATTAAGGGGGCCCTGCTCCGTTTTAATGGTAACATAGCCGCCCTTGCAAATAGGGGTGGTGTGCTGCGATACCTGGTAGCCTTTTGGCAAATCGGGGTAAAAATAGTTTTTGCGGGCAAAGTAGTT
>CAZRDD010000062.1:0-15791 GCA_964598675.1 uncultured Parafilimonas sp. | reverse complement strand
CTTGTTGGCAGAAAGCGCTGGCTGAGGGATATTAATTCATCCAACTTTACGGTACGTGGTTTTGCTGAACGAAACGCCATTAACAGCCCAATACAGGGTACTGCAGCAGATATGATTAAACTGGCGATGATAAAAATTCATG
Source organism: uncultured Parafilimonas sp. (assembly GCA_964598675.1). GTDB lineage: Bacteria > Bacteroidota > Bacteroidia > Chitinophagales > Chitinophagaceae > JABDFW01. The sequence continues at coordinate 15,649 of CAZRDD010000062.1, read as the reverse complement.
AGGCCATAAAAAAAGAAAAGCTGCGCAGCCGCATGATTTTACAGGTGCATGATGAACTTGTTTTTGATGCACATAAAGAAGAAGTGGATGTTTTAAAACCATTGATATTGGAGAATATGAAAGCGGCTTTGCCGTTGCCTAACGATGTGCCTGTAGAGGCGGAAGTTGGCGTTGGCAATAACTGGCTGGAAGCGCATTAAGGTAACACCATTATAATAAAATATTTAATGAGGTTTTTAAAAAATAAACGGCGGCTGGAAAGCCGCTGTTTTTGTGTGTCAGCATATTAACTTCCGTAGAGGAAAATTTTGTTTTCACAGTTAGCGCCGGCGTTCAGCCATTGGTATTAAGGATATTCAGGGTTGAAAACTTATTGAGTTAAACTATCTTCTTCCCTAAAAACGATGTTTGTTATTTATACTAAAAAAATTGATAATTGCCCTTGTAAAGCATTGTTGCAAATGTTTACTTTATCATCCACCACTTTACTTAACGACATAAAATTATAAAAGCCCATTACTGCAAACAAGCGTTGTAGCACCCAGTTTTAGTACCGTTTTTTAACCATACAGCCATTGGTGTTTTAACGGTTTTGTTGCTGTAAAACACTATTTTATAATACAATAATTCGCGTTTAAAAACCCTTAGCCGTGTATTAAAGCCATATTTAGCAAACGGAAAATTTTAGGCAGCTATTTGCATGTTTGCAGCTGGTTAAAGCATATACTATATTCAACAAGTAAGTTTTAACCCCAAAATGAAATTTTATGGCATTAGCTATTTCAAAAGACATTGTTACGCAGTTAGTAAAGAACTTTTTTGATTACACACAAAAACAAGATTTAACAACGGGTGTATTTAGAAGCTTAAGCCCAACGACAGACAGTTACACCATTTGGTTTTCTAAAGAAGACATTGATGCCCTTTTTGCAGCCAATAATCTTCAGCCCGAAGACGGGCCAGGGTTAAGGATTTATTTAGGATTGCACGCAGACTCGTTGACGGAGCAGGCCGTTGGTGCTTATGCAACCACCAACGGTGGAATTTCGCAACCGTTTACTGATTTTCTTGGCCAACATTGTGCTATTTTAGTGGCAACAAAAAAAGATGCCAGCGGCATTAATAATGATTTGCTGAACAATGACAATAATGTAAGCATAGCTATTCAAGCGGGTATGGCATTTGAGTTTGGAGGGATTTGCCCACCACCTTCAGTATGTGGTGGAGTATCAGTTTTGCCTTAATTAAATAATACATGATAAAACCATATTTTATTGCCGAATGCGTTGCTTTTTTGTGCAGTTTCAGCCTGCTGTGTCTAAAATCAAACAGGTATCTAAAATGGTTTATATTATACACATTGGTTGTTGTTGTTACAGAAATTGCTTCGTTGTATATTTTAGCGCATAAGTGGTCTAATCATGTATTATTAAACCTTTATCTGCCTTTTGATATGCTCTTTTTCTATTGGGTTTTTGCAAAAAGCTTCAACGAAAAAAGTGTAGTAAAGGCAATTAAGATATTAGCTGTAACAGGGGGTGTATTTTTTTTAGCTAATATAACGTTAGGCCAGGGCATACAGAGGTTTAATACTTATACTATTATTTTTGAGTTTATTAGCCTGTCGGCCCTGGCCTTTACCTATTTATACTTTTTGGCACACGACCATGAGAAGAAAAAATATTACAGGCTAACAATGTTTTGGGTTTCTGTTGGTATTTTATTGTACAGCTTGCCCGAAAGCATAATTTTTTCTGCCTTTACCTTTTTATCATATAAAAAACTTGCAGAGTCAAAGCTATTTGGTACCGCCTTTGAAATAGTTAATAACATTTGCAATGTAATTTGCTATTTATTATTTTCCATAGGCTTTTTATGTCAGTTGAAACGGCAGAACTAATAACATCGTTAACCATTATAAGCTTTGTGGTACTGGGTATTACAGGGGTATTGATTTTTATGCTTATAAGGTATAAAGTTAACCGTGAAAAATATTTACAGGAAAAGCTCAATATGAAAAATACTTTCAACCAGGAATTACTTAAAACCCGCCTTGAAATACAGGAAGAAACCTTTAAAACCATAAGCCAGGAAATACATGACAACATTGGCCAGGCCCTTAGCTTTGTAAAGCTTAACATAAACACGATAGATGTTTACAACCCCGAGAAAACAAAGGAAAAGCTGCAGGAATCTAAAATGCAATTAAGCCAAACGATACAGGACCTTAGGGATATTGCCAAAAGCCTTAGCCCCGATTTTATTGCAGAAACCGGCTTGCCTGGTGCAATACAACACCAATTACTATTGCTGCAAAAATCAGGTGGGTATAAAACCTCTATGGTTGTTGGTGGCCAGCCATTTAAGTACGAGCAGCAGCAGGAGCTTGTATTGTTCCGCATTGTGCAGGAGCTGCTGAACAACATTGTAAAGCATGCAGAGGCTACAGAGGTTGAGGTTATTATGCAATATGGCGAAGCAAAACTTGCCATATATGTTAAGGATAACGGCAAAGGTTTTGATATTATTAATCATAAGGGGGCAGGTAAAGGGTTAGGCCTGCAGAATATGCGCAACAGGATGTTGCTGTTAAACGGCATTATAACGTTTGAACGGGGCAGTACAAATGGCACAGTTGCCATATTGGAATTGCCTGGCGTTTTTGTGGCCAGCAGGTAAGCTATCTTTACAATACCTATACCATCAAATAAACACGTAACATTTTTCCAGCGGAGAAGTGTATTAAGTTATATGAAGACAATATTTGTAGCGCTGGCCGATGACCATTCGCTTATACGCAATGGGTTGGCCAATCTTATTGATACATTCAGCGGGTTTAAGGTGTTGTTCCAGGCTTCTAACGGCCAGGAACTGATTGACACATTAAAACCTAAGGCTTTACCGGATATTGTTTTAATGGATATAAATATGCCCAAAAAAAATGGCTACGAAACCACCAAATGGCTAAAAGAGATGTATCCGCAGGTAAAAGTGCTGGCCCTTAGTATGTACGATAACGAGAGTGCGGTGATACGTATGATAAAAAACGGGGCCGCCGGATATATTCTTAAAGATTCCGAGCCCGCCGACCTGGAGAAAGCCTTGCTTGAAATTGACCAAAAGGGCTTTTACCATTCGGAGCTGGTTAGCCAGCACCTTGTTAAAGCGGTAAGGCTGGGCGGTAGCATTACCGAGGAGAAACAGCCTTCCGAAAAGCTTAGCGATAACGAAATGGAATTTTTAAAACTTGCCTGCTCCGAACTTACTTATAAGGAGATTGCGGATAAAATGTTTTTAAGCCCTCGCACCATTGATGGCTACAGGGATGCGCTTTTTGAGAAATTGCAGGTTAAAACAAGGGTTGGCCTGGTAATGTATGCCGTAAAAAATGGTATTGTATCTATGGGGTAATGCCGCTTGTAAACGTATTACCTGTTACACTTTAATAAGTTGTTGGGGCTTTTTAAGGCAAACAGTTTTTATAATAAGTTAAAATAAATAGCCTGTTTCATTTAAAATGAAACAGGCTATTTAAAAGGGAGGGGTTAGGCTTGAAAACTTAATATTTTGTTATTGCTATTATGTGTGTTGTGTTGTTTCTTTCTGATGTAAAGGTTGCACTTATTTCGCATGCCTGCAATCACCAGTTTATGTGATTTTTTATGTTATACCCTTAGTTTTGCCGCTAATTCTGCCCTGCTGTGTATATTTAACTTACTGTAAATATTACGTATGTGGGTAGAAATGGTATCTAATGTTACATTACAGCTTGCGGCAATTTGTTTGTAACTAAGCCCATCCATCAACAAACGCAGTACTTCATCCTCACGGTTGCTAAGGTTGTAATCGCTAACATAAGCTGATACAGTTTTTTTAAGCTGCCTGTTAAAAAAATCAAGTACCTGCCGTGCAATTTTGCCATTCATAACACTTTCGCCACTGTAAACTTTTCTAACGGCATCAATAATTTGCAATGGCGGGTCTTTTTTTAGCAGGTAGCCAACAGCACCGGCCTTAATAGATTCAAAAATCCTGTCCATATCCTCAAAAACGGTGAGCATAAATATGCTAAGGTTGGGCTGCTTCTCCCGCAGTTTTTGCACACCTTCAATCCCGCTTATTCCTGCCAGGTTAATATCCATTATCACCACGTCGGGCTCTATAATATCTATGGTAAGTATAAGGTTTTCGCAGTACATGTCGGTAAATACCACCTCCATATCGCTTTCTTTGCTAAAAAGGCTCTGCAAAGATTTGCGGTAAGCTTCATTATCTTCTATTATTGCTATACGTATCATGTTACGGTGTAAAAGTCAACTATTTTTTTCCACCCTCCTATCACCAGTTTATGTGATTTTTCGTTACCCTTATCCAATGGCCATTTCTCTCCTTCAAAGCAACAATGCCAGTATTTTTAATTTCCGGGTGAGTATGTTTTTCTATCTTTATACAACCTTAAATGCCTTTTTATGAAAAAAGTATTAATATTAATTTGCTGCACTTTTATAATAAGCAGCATTAGGGCACAAACTGCTACTGTAACACCTATTATACCCCGCAAGTCTTTCGGCTTTAAGCCTAAACAACCCCCCGGCAGGCTCTTTCCTGATACCTTATTTTACCGTTATCAAAATCAACAACAGCTAAAATCCCCTTTTGCCAATATTGATAATATGCCGGTTACAAATATTGGCCAGGTGCAATTAAAATATACTTTCACCAACAACGGCTACAAAGTTTATTCGGCCACGCCAGACAATATACCGGTGATAATGCCAGATTCTGCCTTTTACAGTGTTATGCCAATTGTTGGCAATAAACTCAGCCAGCCATAATGCCGTATGTGGTTAAGGGGCCGTTTACTTAATAACGCATTTTTTCGGCAACTATAATCATTCGTGGGGATTGCCTTATGTCGTATACATCCAGCGCATAGTCCCCAAAAATATGGTTAACCTGCAGGCCCTGGTAAGCCAGCAAGTCAGTAAATGCACCCGGCGAAAATTTGGCAACTTTTTCTGTATACATCTGCCGCCTGCCTGGGTAGGCAGCATCTTCAATCTGTATCTGCTTAAAAAAATGGCCATTGTCGTGCCAGCGTTTTATGTTAAATGTAACACCCCCAATTATTTTTTCCTCGGTTTGTACAAGGTGTTCCTCCGTATAATGCACGTTTAGGTAATCAATTACAAACACGCCGCCCTTTTTAAGGCTTTGGGCTACAGTGCGCACCGCATTGCCGTGCTCGCGCATGGTACGGAAGTAACCAAAGCTGGTAAAAAAATTAAAGGCATAGTCAAAATAGTTCATCCTGTATGGCATGCGCATATCGTGTAAATAAAAATGCAGGTTGCCTGTTTCGTACTGCTTTGCATCTTTAATAAACGGCTCGGACAGGTCAATGCCAGTTACATCAAAACCCATTTTTGCCAGTGCTTTGCTATGGCGGCCCTTGCCACACGCAACATCAAGCATGGTACTGCCTAAATGGGGGCGCAGGTATTGCACCAGGTAGTTTATGCTTTTGGTGGCTTCGTCATCGTTGCGGAGTAAATATAAAATTTCGTAATAGGGGCTGCTAAACCAATCTTTATACCATTCATTAACCCTCATACCTAATAATATTGAGGTTCAAAATTATCTTCAATTTAGCAGTAAGCCGCTAAAAAACTCAACTGTTTCAGCAATTGTTTGTACTTTTCCACGCAAAACTTTTGGAGATTGCTATCATATAATATTTAACCTATGCCATTAATTAAGAGTATATCTGGTATCCGTGGTACAATTGGAGGTAAACCTGGTGAAACACTAAGCCCGCTTGACGTAGTAAAGTTTACCGCTGCATTTGGCACCTGGCTGTTACAGGAAAACCCTGATAATGACAAAATAGTGATTGGCCGTGATGGCCGCATAAGTGGCGAAATGATACAGCGTCTGGTTGTAAGTACGCTAAACTCGGTAGGGTTGAATGTGATTGACCTGGGGCTGAGCACAACCCCTACTGTTGAATTTGCGGTAACAGAACACAAAGCTGCTGGTGGTATTATACTTACTGCAAGCCACAACCCCAGGGAGTGGAATGCCTTAAAACTGCTAAATGCATCTGGCGAATTTATAAGTGGCGAAAATGGGGCAAAAGTGCTGGCCATTGCGGAGAATGATGCCTATAATTTTGTAAGTGTTGATAAACTGGGTACCAGTACCACCGATGGCGATGCTTTGCAGAAGCACATTGATGCTATACTGGCGTACCCCTTGGTAGATGTTGCTGCCATTAAAAAAAGCAATTTTAAAATAGTGGTTGATGCTGTTAACAGCACCGGCGCTATAGCTGTACCCCAATTACTTAAAGCACTTGGCGTTAAAGATATTATTGTGCTTAATGAAACGGTTGATGGTAAGTTTGCCCACAACCCTGAGCCTTTGCCGCAACACCTTACAGGTTTAAGCAGCGAGGTAAACAAGCAACATGCCCACCTGGGTATTGCGGTTGACCCCGATGTTGACAGGTTGTGTTTTGTATGTGAAGACGGCTCCTTTTTTGGGGAGGAGTATACGCTTGTGGCGGTAGCAGATTATGTACTGCAACATCGCAAGGGCAATACAGTAAGCAATATGTCGTCCACCCGCGCCTTAAAAGATGTAACACTAAAAAACGGGGGCGAGTATTTTGCCAGCGCCGTAGGCGAGGTAAATGTTGTTACTAAAATGAAGGCTGTTAACGCGGTAATTGGCGGCGAGGGCAATGGGGGTATTATAGTACCAGACCTGCACTATGGCCGCGATGCCCTTATTGGTATTGCGCTGTTTTTAACCCACCTGGCCCTAAGCAAAAAAACTACCCGGCAACTGCGTGGTTTATACCCCGACTATTTTATGAGTAAAAATAAAATAGAGCTGTCTGAAGGTATTGAGCCGTTAAAAATATTTGGTAAAATACAGGAGAAATATAAAAACTACCCCATAAATACCGAGGACGGACTGAAAATTGAATTTGAAAATGATTGGGTACACCTGCGGCCCAGCAATACTGAGCCCATTATACGCATATATGCCGAAAGCAATTTTGAAACCACTGCCGATAATGTTGCACGACGCATAATGCAGGATATAAAAGAGTATATGTAATAGAAGCATTTGTACGTTTACACAAACACGTTATACGCTAACTAATTTATAATTAAGGTTTTGTAATAGGGCTAATTAATGGCCCGGTATACAAAACCTTTTTAGCAAGTGTATGTGAATGCGGAGATGGGTTTTGCTGCTATGGTTTAAAAGCAGTACCCCTAAGCCATAATACTAAACAAATTTAACCCGGTAACCTATATATATGTTTAAAAAGCTGCGTACGGTAATTTATCATGTTAACGATATTGCCCTGGCCAAAAACTGGTACACCCAGGTTACAGGCATACAGCCATATTTTGACGAGCCGTTTTATGTGGGCTTTGACATAAATGGCTGCGAGCTTGGCCTTGACCCCGACCCTGCTGGCTTAACCGCTGGTAACCAATCCGTTGCCTACTGGGCGGTAGATGATATTAACGATGTTGTTACAAAACTTAGCGAAGCTGGCGCAACAATAATAGCGCAGGTGCATAATGTGGGCGGGCCTATACAGGTGGCTGTAGTTGCAGACCCGTTTGGCAATGCCATTGGCTTAATTGAAGGGGCATAGTTATAAAGCCCGCATTGCTGTGGTTCGTTTTGCTTTTGTGTCCCTTTGCTGTTATTTTACCTCTTGCATATCAACCAGTTTGCGGTAAATACCCTGGTGGGCAATAAGCTGGTCGTGAGTGCCGCGTTCTGCTATTTCGCCTTTTTGCAGTACAATAATTTCATCTGCATGGCGTATGGTGCTAAGGCGGTGCGCTATAACAATAGATGTTCTGTTCTGCATCATCTTGTTAATAGCATCCTGTACCAGGCGTTCGCTTTCAGTATCCAGCGAGGAGGTGGCTTCATCCAGTATTAATATTGGCGGATTTTTAAGCACCGCCCTTGCAATGGTAAGCCGCTGCCTTTCGCCGCCACTAAGCTTGCTGCCACGGTCGCCAATGTTGCTGTCAAACCTATCTTCTTTCTGCACAATAAAATCGTAGGCGTTGGCCACTTTTGCGGCATCCTCAATTTTGCTGTGTGCAATATCAAACTGGCCAAGTGCAATGTTATTGGCAATGGTATCGTTAAACAATATCGGCTCCTGTGTAACAATGCCCATTTGGTTGCGAACGGAGTGCAGGGTATAGTCTTTTATGTTTATGCCATCAATCAGCAGTTCGCCAGTGGTAACATCGTGAAAGCGTGGTACAAGGTCGGCAAGGGTGCTTTTGCCAGCCCCGCTACTGCCCACCAGCGCAACGGTTTTACCTTTTTCAACAACAAGGTTTATGTTTTTTAATATCACCTTATCCTCGTACGAAAAACTAACATTACGAAACTCAATGCTGTGGTTAAATGTTTCCAGTGTTTGGGCACCGGGCTTATCGTTTACTGTAAGGGGTACTTTTAAAATTTCCTCAATACGTTCAATGGCAGCACTGCCTTTTTGCGCATTATAAAACGCTGTGGAGAGTGCTTTAGCTGGGTTGATGATTTGTGTAAAAAATACTATATAGGTAATAAAGCCCTGCGCATCAAGGCCCTGGTTTTGGCCTAAAACCATTTTGCCGCCAAACCAAAGTATGATGCTCAGCACCAGCACGCCTAAAAACTCCGACATAGGCGAAGCCAGGTCTCTTCTAAAATTCATCTTGTTTCTTATGTCGTTAAGCGTGGTGTTGGTGCTTAAAAATTTATTGCCAATCAGTTTTTCTGCATTAAAGGCTTTAATAATGCGCAGTCCTGTTAGGGTTTCATCCAAAATAGACATCAAAACGCCTAAATGTTCCTGTGATGCGGTGGATTGTTTTTTTAGTGAGCGGCTAACCCTGCCTATAATAAAGCCTGTTAGCGGAAGCAGTACCAGCAAAAACAACGATAGCCCCGGGCTGATGAAAATTAATGATGTTAGAATAATGATGATATTAAGTGGGTTGGTTATCAGCGCTTCCAAAGTACTCATTACGCTCCATTCCACTTCGTTGGCATCGTTGCTCATTCGGCTTATGATGTCACCTTTGCGTTGCTCGGTAAAAAAACCAATGGGCAAATCCAGTATTTTTTTATACAAGTCGCTTCTCAGCTTTGTCATTACATAGTTGCGCATTGGTGAAAGCACCCTGAACGACAAGTAAACAAACATGTTTTTAAGAAAGATGGAGCAAATAATTATGCCACACACCAAAGCAAGGGCATACTCCCTGCCAACACCATTGCCTTGTTTGTCGTACCTTGTAATAATAGAACTTAAAAAATACTTTAGGTAATTCAATATGCTGGTTGCACTAAACGTCCAAACCGGTTTTACTGTAACAAGCTTATCTATGTTAAACAAAAGTTGTAAAAAAGGAGCCAGCATGGCAAGTGACACCAGCGAAAATATAATAGACAGCAGTACAAATATAACATATAGCACTATATTCCTTCTTTGGCTGCCCAAATAGAAAAGGATTCGTGAAAATCGCTTCATGTAATTGAATATATCCGTTTAAAACGTGCAAAGTAACTAATTTTACATCCAATTAAATGTTAGAATATGGAGGAAGGTAAAAGGCAGCGCCAGGTGGCAGGTGTTATACAGGAAGAAATGAATGATATTTTTCGCAGGCTTGGTTTAAATATGATGGAAGGCGGTATGGTATCAATATCATCCGTAAAAATAACGCCCGACCTGCTGGAAGCCAGGGTTTACCTGAGTATTTTTCAGGTGCAGGATGTTAACCTGGTGATGAAAAAAATAGAAGACAGGGCCTGGGAAGTTAAGCGGGAGCTGGCAGCAAGGGTTAAAAACCAGTTGCGCCGAATACCCGTTTTACATTTTTACCATGATGATACCCTTGACCATGTATTTAAAATGGAAGAACTGTTTAAAGAAATAAGCTCAAAACCGCCCACAACACTTTAAACAATATTGTGGCCCATGAATTTTCTTTTTGCCTGGCGGTATTTCAAATCAAAAAAATCTACCAACGCAATTAATATTATTGCCTGGATAAGTGTAATTGCTATTGGCGTTGCTACTGCGGCGCTTATAGTGGTACTTAGTGTATTTAATGGATTTGAAAGCCTGGTGAAAGGTTTGTATGGCGATTTTTTCAGCGATTTGAAGGTTGTACCCGCCACCGGAAAATTTATACGGATAACACCGGGCGATATAAGCAAGATTAAATCGGTACCCGGCATTGGCCAGGTAAGTTTTTTGGTGGAAGAAAGGGCCCTGCTGGTAAATGGCGAGTATACCAGTATTATATACCTTAAAGGGGTTGATGATAACTATACAGCGGTAAACCACCTCTCCAAACATATTGTACGGGGCAAATACGACCTGGGTACTACCGACAGCCCCGGCCTGGTTTCGGGCATTGGCATTGAAAATGCGGTAGGGGCTATACCCGATAGCCGGTTGCCGCAGCCTTTGGTTATTTACCTGCCCAACCGCAAAGCATCAAGCTTTAACAACCTTGATGATATGCATAGCTATAACATTAGCGCTGCCGGCACTTTTACAGTGCAGCAGGAGTTTGATGATAAATACGCTTTTACCAACCTGGCTTTTGTACAGTACATGCTCGATCTTAACCCGGACGAATACACCGGCCTTGAAATTTCAATTAACAAGCCCGGTGAAAGCCAGAAGTTGAGAGACAGGCTACAGCAGGCCCTGGGCAGCAGTTTTAGGGTGCAAACCCGGCTGGAGCAAAACCAAAGTCTTTTTACAGCCATGCAGGTAGAAAAATGGGTGATATTTGGTATACTAACGCTAATACTATCCGTTGCTGCATTTAATATGATTGGGGCTTTAACAATGCTTGTGCTGGAGAAGCAAAAGGATATAGCCGTATTAAAGGCTATGGGCGCCAACAACACCCGCATATTACACATTTTTTTAAGTGAAGGTTTTCTGCTGGCAGGTATTGGCGGTTTTGGCGGAATGCTGCTGGCATTTATTGTATGTATTATACAAATACAGTTTAAACTGGTTAAGTTGGGTGGCGGTACTTTTATTATTGATGCATACCCCGTTAAAATGTACTGGCCCGATTTTTTACTGGTTACCCTTACCGTTATGCTTATTGCGTTGCTTGCTGCATGGGTGCCTGCCCGTAAGGCCGCTACGCAAACTTTCTCCCTAAAAAGTTAGCTTATTCCACAATTTACTTTTATTGAAGGCTGAGTTTCTTCTTGCAACTGGCGCAAAGACCGGTTTCGTTATCTTGTTTCAACGTTCCTTCAGCATCGGCCATAATACAATGGTTATCAGGGCAATGGGGCAGTCCAAAGTTATGCCCCATTTCGTGTATCACCGTTTTAAGCAACCTTTGAAAAAGCAGGCTGTTAGGTGGGTTGTTTTTCTGTAACCGGTAAAGGGATACCACGCAGGCATCGCCCGGCTGAAGCCCAAAGCCCATAATGCCATAATCTGGGTTTTGGCCCTTGCGGGTGGAAATATCTTTACCAGTAATGCCCAAAATAAGCCGTGCCTGCGGTGGTTTAAGGGTTTGCAAAAAGCCGAGTAAAACATCGGCCTTATATCTTTGACGTGGTGCATACCATGCAAAGGAAGGCATGTTAACATTGCCTGCCACCTGTACCGTAACAGGGTAGTATTTGGGTATTGAATCTTTTAGCGTATTAACAAACTGGCTCGTAAACGACAAAGGCTGCAGCACAATAATAACTTTTTCGCCCTTATGCAGCGGCCTGTTACCTGCAATGCCAGGTGCTTGTTGCCCGCAGGATGAGGCAAAAAAACATGCCACTGCCGCACAAATAAACACCTGTGCGGCGGTGGCACTTTTCCTGTAAGTTTTGCCAGCCTTATTTGTAATAAGGTGTATGGGTATCAGTAAACGCCTTTTCTGCATCGTTCCAGTTTTTTACAACCTGGTTTCTGCCATTGTTTAAACTGTTATTTACCTGGTTGTATTGGTTTACTGCGGCATTAAATTCTTTTACAGCTTTATTGTAGGCATCCACATCCTGCTGCGTACGCTCCGCTTTGGCATCTATCTCTTTTTTTAGCTTATCAAAGGTTTCTTGTTTTATAAAAAAGTCAGATATTTTGGCTATCTCGCTTTCCGCCTCCTTTTTATAAAAATTGAGTGCCTGCCTGCAAGCCGTGGCAAGTGATGGGTCGTTTTCAAAAGCTTTGGTGGTATCAAGGGTGGCAAGCCCTTCAACGGCATATTTGTACAGCGCGCTTTTTACCTGCTCAATGTTCGATACATTTTTCTTGTTCACCGCCTCAGTAAGCTGGTTATCTTCCCAACTGCATTTAAAAAACAAAAGGTACACTTTATCGCGGTATTTTGAAAGCTTGCCAGCTGCTTCCATTTTTTCGCCCAACTCACTTTTATCTTCAATCAATTTAACGTTATACTTGGCAGCAAAATCGTTTACGGCTTTGTTTATTCTTTCGCTTGCTGCTTTTAGGGTGTCGTTTGTAGCTTCCTGCAGCAGCAGGTACGCCTGCATGCCATCGTACGACTGCTCCGAAATATCCTCCATATTTACAATGTGGGCATAGTCTTCATTAAACACCTTGTAACAAAGCTGAACATAGTTCATGCTGCTTTGGCGCAGGGTGTTATCGCCTTTAAACAGGGGTATTTCTGCAATTTTGTACTTGCAGTTAGTAATGCTTTCAATAGTTTGCTGCCTTTGCCGCTCAATTTTTCTTTTGCGGCTGCTGTGGGCGGCTGTGCTAACGTAAGCCATATACGTTTTGTTCATGTCGTTCTGCGCGTTGCTTACGGCTGTTATATAAGCACCGGGGTCGCTGGCGGGGTCTTGTGCATTGGCAATTACGGGTGCGGTACCTGTTAATAAAAACAGCAGTAATAAAGGGAAAGGGCGTAATACATTTTTCATGCAGGTTTGTTTTTTTGGGTAGAAAAATTTTAGCAGTTTTCTTTTAAAGAATATTGGATGTATTGTTAAACAATTATTGATTTGCCTGTAAATAAACTGCGCCATCAGTAATATGGCACGTGCGCGTTCGTAAATTTTTGGTCAGTATTGTTCCAATTGGTAATAATCTTGTTTCGATCGTTTAAAATACCTTTAAAGGTTAGGTTTGCGGCAGTAAAACCAGTGTTTATATCTGTTTCAGCTTTATTGTACGCATCTTTATCCTGTTGGGTAAGGGTATTTTTGGGCTTGGCATCGTAAACAGTTTTTAGTTTACCAAAATCTTCCTGTTTCAACAGGTAGTCTGATATTTTAGGGTATTCGTTTTCTGCCACTCTTTTATAAAAATCAAGCGACTGTTTACAGGTTGCCACCAGCGAGCCATCATTATCATAAGCACTCACCGTATCAAGTGCGCTTAACCCATCGGTGGCGTATTTAAGCAAGGCGCTGCGTGCCTGTTCTGTTTTTGTAATATTTTTAGTACCAATGGCATCCATCAGTATGCTTTCCTGCCAATAACACTTAAAAAACAGCAGGTAAACCTTATCGTGATACTTGGTTACTTTATTTGCCAGCTCCATTTTTTCGGTAACACGGGTTTTACTGTCGCTTATAGTTACATTGTATTTGGTAGCAAAATCTTTTTCCGCCTGGTCCATCCTGTCATGGGCCGCTTTTATGGTATCGTTTATGCTTTCCTCCAAATGCAGGTATAGCTCCATTTTATCAAACGATTTGTCAATCACGTCCTCCATATTAACCAAATGCTTGTAATCATCGTTAAATACCTTATTTAACATCCACAAATAGTCAATACTGCTTTGGCGCAGGGCGTTATCGTGCTTGTAATAAGGCAGGTCTATAATTTTATACCGGGTGGTGGTAAGGTTTTCAATAACCTGCTGGCGAAGCACCTCCACTTTCCAGGCACGGTTACTATGCCAGGCAGCACTTATATACGCCATGTGTATTTTATTAAAATCGGCTTGTGCGCTGTTGATTGCCTTTAAATAAACAACGGGGTCGTCATAGTTTTGTGCATTGGCATGCAGCACAGGCAACAGCAGCATTAGCAGTAAATGTGAAAGATGTTTTCGCATTTTTTTATTTTTAAGGTTTATTTTTTTGAGTACCTGTTATTTTTTAAGCAGTGTTAGTATATGATAGCCTATGTTAACATAGGGGTCGGTACTAATAATTTGCTTAAAATCATCGTTAAGCTCTTTAAGGTAGCTGTTTGCCTGCAGCCTGCTTAACTCGTATTGGTTATTTTGCACTGTAAAGTTTTTGGATACAAATTTCTTATCTTCTAACGCATCAGCATCATCATCTTCGTTGTTACCACTAATAAAACTGCTTAGTGTTAGCAATACATCTCTTTTCAGTTTCTTTTGTTTGTAGACTGCCAGTAATTTTTGCAGCCCGGCAAAATACGCGCTGGTATCAACATCTTGTTTTGCAGCAGCGGCCAGCGTTGCAACAGGCAAAGGCGGGTACGGCTGAAAATATTTGTTGGCATCAATCACATCGGGTTTAAGGGCCATGGGTTCGTCGCTCTCCTTGGTAATGTATGCCTCTAAAACATCCGGCAACACTATATCAGGTTGTACCCCAGTAAACTGTGCTGTTGTACCGTTAACCCTGTAAAGCTTGCTGATGGTGATTTTAATATAATTTTCGGTTTGCCTTTTTGTAAAGTTTTCGTAGGTAACGGTGGTATCCATCGGAAAAATGATTTGCCCGGTGGCCTTGCCGTAGGTGGGTGTGCCTATTATAACGGCCCTGTTATAGTTTTGCAGTGTACCCGCCAGCAATTCGGAGGCAGAAGCACTGTACCCGTTTACCAACAGCGTTAAAGGCCCATCGTAAACAGTACCCCTGTCTACATCTTTTAAGGTATATGGTTTAGGTTCCCGGCCTTTGCCCTGGGCTACCGGGCCTGCATCAATAAAAATGCCCGCTAGTTGCCTTGCCTCGTCAACAGAACCTCCGCCGTTGTAGCGCAGGTCTAAAATAAGGCCGTTGATATTTTCTTTTTTAAGCTTTACTATTTCTTTTGCCACATCGTTGGCGCAACCGGCGTTGCCGTTGTCTCCGCTCTCCCAGTCTTCGTAAAATGCAGGTAAATAAATGTACCCAACATTTGTGCTGCCTTTTAAAATAAAGCTTTTAACCCTGTTTTCATCGGGGTCAGCATCCTGTGGCTTAGCCTGCTCCTTTAATAACGGAACCTGAACAATGGTTCCGCCAGTTTTACGCATGGTAAAATAAATAGTATCATGGTTGCTTTGGCTTATCAGGTTGCTAAGCTCCCTGGGCGAACTGTTAGATACATCTAACGGTTGTTTGCCTGCCCATTGTATACTCAAAAACTTATCGCCTTTGTTAAGCTTACCACATTTATAGGCAGGACTGCCTGGCTGAAGGTTGCTTATTGCAACACCGCCATCGGCTGCTTCTTCCATAGTAAAACCAAACCTGAATGGCTGCTGCCCCAACTCGCTTTCAAAATTCTCTTTTTCTGATTTGGGCATGTATTCCGTATGGGGGTCAAAGCACTGTGCAATTATTCCGCAATACATGTTACCCACGTACTGTACCATGCCCTCCGGGTTTTGCCGCATCTTATTTA
>CAZRDD010000061.1:0-15986 GCA_964598675.1 uncultured Parafilimonas sp. | reverse complement strand
TATGTCGTAAATGGCACTCCAATGCAAAAAGCCGCGTTTGAAAAAATTAACCCCAACGATATTAAAAGCATGAATGTGCTGAAAGATGAGGCAGCCACCAGCATATATGGGGCAAGTGCATCAGCCGGGGCGGTAGTGGTTACCCTTAAAGATGGGCTGGAAGATTATGTATCCGTTGCCAGCACTGCCTTAGACCTTACCTATAACCTTGATGTTGCCTACGATATACCCACCAACGGCAAAGAGCAAACAGCCACCCTGCAAACCACGGCTGTTAAAGCGTTTTACCAGCACTATGCCGTACCCAAGCTTGATAAAGATGCGTACCTGATAGCTGAAATACCCCATTGGGATAAGCTTAACCTGCTGCCCGGCGAGGCCAGTATTATGCTGGAAGATACGTACGTGGGTAAATCGTTTATTGACCCCGCCAGCACCAGCGATACCCTTAACCTTACCCTGGGCCGCGACCCGCGCGTGGCCATTAAACGCAGCAAAACCGTTGATTACAGCAGCGTTAAGTTTTTGGGCAGTAACAAACTGCAAAAGTTTACTTACGAAATTGTAGTAAAGAACAATAAAACCGATACGGCCAATATTTTATTGAAAGACCAGTTCCCCCTGAGTACCAACAAGGATATTGAGGTTACTTTAGATGATAAAGGTGGCGCAGAAGTTAACAACGAGCTTGGCATATTAAACTTTAAACTAACCCTTGCCCCCGGCGAAAGCAAAAAGCTGCAGTTTACCTACAGCATTAAATACCCCAAGGATAAAACGCTTAATTTGAATTAGGTTTTTTGGGGTCCATAGTCCATGGCCCATGGTCCATAGCAAGAACATCGGAGAGGGGCTTCGTCAATAGTGAGAGGAGCAATGTGAGCAGTGACAGTAAGCTAACAACATGAAACCTGCCCTCCATGGACTTTCTTCGGTCGATAGTCCATAGGAACAGCCTGGGGAGAAGCCCATGGTGAACAGTACGTAGTATTTTCACTATGGGGTTTTTCTTGGGCATCCTTCGCCTGTATTAGCCATGGACTATCGACCATGGACCATGGACTTTCTTCCCCCCCATTTACCTTATCCTTTCCTTCAACGCTGCAATTTTTACCTTAAACTGTGCAAGCTCCTCCTTTTGCAGTTTAATAAAGCTGTTGCTGCTAAGGCTGCCGGTAACGTTTTCCATTTCGGCATCGTTATCGTAAACCATTTTGCGGTAAGGGTTGGTATAGTCTTTGGCGCGGCTGGTATAAATGGCATGGGTTATCCACTCCTTGGTGGCAACGGTGGCATCCAGCAGGGTATACAGTGTTTGCGTATCGGTGTCAGCAAGGGTAAGCCCGGCAATTTGCTGCAGGCAGGCCAACGCATGCTGTGTTTTTAGCTGGGCATATTCAGTGCCTTGTGCGCCGTACCAGTTATGTACCCCCTCCCAGTTGGTAATGCTGCCTTCGCGTACCTGTTGCCTAAGGGTGGCCACATTTTCGGCAGGCACCAGTTGCCCGCCCACATTAAGCCAGGCAGCCCTTTGCAGGTTTTGCGGTATAAGCTGCTGCCAGGGGTGCAGGTTTTGGGCAGCGGCATCTTCAAGCAGGGCAATAAGGTGGTTGCAGCCGTAGTAAAAAATCATCTCTTTAAACAGGTTGTAAGCGGTTTGTACTTTGGTTATTACGGTTTTGCGGCGGGTATTTTCAAAGCCGTCGGCAACAACCTCCAGGCTGTTTATCACAGCGTTTTGCTCATCCAGCAGCTTTTTGCCTGTTTCAATGTATTGCTCATTTGTAAAAACTTCTTCGGTATTCAGGTGCCTGCAATAAGCCTTGCCGGTAAAAAGCTGCATCAGGTGCAGTGCATCAAACAGTTCATTTACACTGTCGGGGGCCAGAAAGTCGTATTCAAGCAACTGCACACGGTCGTGCCTTTTATCGCGGTCAACATATTTCCAGGCATTGCGGGCCAGGGCATACATGTTGTACATAAACCAGTAGCCCGGCATTACCACCAGCCGGTTGGCGGCTTCATCAATACTCACCAGGGCAAAAGGTATGGGTATATTAAGCTCGTAACTGTAACTGCCTTTAGCCAGTATGGTAAAGCTGGCAAATTTTGAGTTGTGTTTAAGGCTTACACAAAGGCCCGGCCAAAAGCCGCGCCCGGCAATAATTTCGCCATCGGCGCCCCGGCTGTTATGGTTGCTGCCAATGGTGGCCCCGGCAGGTATATTGCTTTGCCCCATAATTACCGCAGCACATAAAAAGGAGTTGTTGTGGTGCTGCTCGTGCGCGGGAAAAATAAGCGAGTTTAGCACCTCGCAGCAGGATATGGTGGCGTTGTTGCCTAAGTAGGAGTTTATTAGCCTGGCACCATACTTTAGCTGGCTGTGCGATGCCATAATGAAACGCACCGCCTTGCAGCCATAAAATATGCGGCAGCCGTGGTTAATAATGCCATTTACCAGCTCGCAGCCCTCGCCAATTTGGGTGGTGCCTTCCGGCCCGCTGTGTACGGTAAGGTTTTTTAGTTTGTTGGCCCCTTTAATGTAGGCATCGCTGCCCACCCACACATCCTTTATAATGGCGCAGTTTTTTATAACGGTGCGGTCGCCTACTTTGCCGTAATAACCCCGTTGCCTGTTGAATTTTTGTTCGGTAAAGGCTTTAAATTTTTCCAGCAGGGCATCGTCATCCCGGTATTTGCTCCACAGCCAGGCATCGCCGGGCAGCATGCCGCTAAAGGGTATTACGCTGCGGCCCCCGTTTTCGTTGCATATCTCCAGCCAGATGCGCTGGTTTTCGGCCTCGCCATCTTTTACAATGCCGTTGCCAAATTTGGCGTGGCTGGTGGCGGCCAGCTCGTTTACATTTACAATAATGGTTTCGCTGCCAATAATATAGTGGCTAAGGTAGTTAACGTTATCAATAACCACATTATCACCAAAATCGCTGCTGATGATGGTTGAGTTGTACAACCCCACCGGAAACTTCTGGTCGCTGTACTCCAGGCAGTAAGGCTCCAGCTTGCCAATGCGCACCAGGCCAAAAAACTTGCAGTTTTTTACCAGTTCGGGGTTAAAGGCATCGCTTACCAAAATATTGTTCCAGTCGTCGCTGGCATTGCGGTTTTTTACCAGGGCCTCAATTTCGTAGGCGGTAAGGCGGCGGTAGTGTATGCCACTGCGGTCCTGCATATTGCGCAGGTAGTATTCATCCTTGCCTTCGGGTAAGTATTCGGGGGTAATAAAATTATAGCCAAGTGCCGAGATGGGCGATTTTATGATGGTGTTATGTGCCATAGCCTGCCAGTTTATGTAAAGTAAATGTACGGCAATTAGCGGTGGCAAGCCTGGTTTTAAGTGGTTTGGGTTGGCTTGATTTTTATGGCAATTTAAAAAAAATGCAGGGCGATGATGCGCAAAAATGGCGCACGTTATTTGTTGTTTAAAGCAAGCGCAGCCAGTACGGGCCGGGTAATTTTGGCACCAATATAATAGCTTAACCCGGCAAACAGCGGCGCCGCCAGCACATCAACCGTATAGTGTATATGCTGTACCAGCACAAGTATGGCTACCACTATGGTGCCCAGCAGGGCGGCTATTTTATCGGCCTTTTTTTGCAGGCAAAGGTAAACGAGGAAGATGGTGGAAGTGTGGCCGGAAAAAAAGAGATCTTTGGTGATGAAGTTTTTGCCGTAAAAACTGTTGCTGATGGGGTCGGCGAGGGGGATGAGCCCCTGTGGCGGCGCAAGGTTAACCAGCCAGATGCAGGTAACACGAAATAAGCTTAAAAAAATGAAAGCCCATATAAAAAGCAGCAGCAGGCGTGGTTGTTGTAAAGCCCTGAGGCCCATAAAAATGCCCAGGCCCCAAATAATAATAAACAGCGGGGCAGATACATTGAGGGGTGCAACAGCGTTAAGCACCACATCGTTTAACAAAAAACCCTCTCTTTTTTGTATGTGCTGAAAAAATACAGGAAACGCAGCAAACAACAGCGCCACTAATATTAAACCTGTGATAAGTAATTTATTAAATAATGTGTTTTTTGTGGCGTTTATCCAGTGGTGTTTTGCTGCTAAAAACATTATGTGCAATAAGCTTTAGGTAGTAAAAAGCGCCCTGCCGGCTTGCGGCGGGCAGGGCGCAGGTGTTGTAATTTTTATTGTGCTAAAAATGCCATCTAACAAAGGCTTCTATAGCAGCATATTTGGTAAGGCCCAGGGCTGCATACAGGTTGGCTGTATTGTTGTTGCGCTCTTCGGCACGCTGCCAAAACTCCCTGTTGTCCGACCCCTGGAAGGGTACCATGTCCTTCTGGCTTTGGTGTATAAAAATACCGTAACGTTTTTTCATTACCTGGTCGGGGCTCATGGCTATGGCCATTTCAATATCGGCAATATCCCACTCCTGCCATGCACCTTTGTACAACCAAACCCAACAATCTTTTATCCACTCTTCGCCCGATGCTTTAATTCTGCGCAGGCTTTCAAAAACAATGTCTAAGCAAACTTTGTGTGTGCCATGCGGGTCGGCAAGGTCGCCGGCGCAATATATCTGCTGTGGTTTTAGTTTCTGCAACAGTTCAATGGTTACCCTAACATCTTCCTCGCCCATGGGCTTTTTTTCAATGGTGCCGGTTTCGTAAAAGGGCAGGTTTTGAAAATGGATGTTGTCCTCGGGTAGGCCAACATATTTACAGGTTGCTTTAGCCTCGCATCTTCTTATCAAGCCTTTAATAGCCCTTATTTCGGGGGTATCAATCTGGTAAGGCTGTTTGGTAGAAAGAAATTTTTGGGCATTGGCCAATATTTCGCGGCTTTTTTCATTGTCCATATCAAACATACCCTGAAAGCCAACGGCAAAATCAATAAAACGCGTAACAAACTCATCGGTAACAGCAATATTGCCGCTGGTTTGGTAGGCTACGTGTACATCGTGCCCCTGGTCGTGCAGGCGCATAAAAGTACCACCCATGCTAATAATATCATCATCGGGGTGCGGGCTGAATATTACGCTGCGTTTGGGGAAGGGCTCGTTTCTTTCCGGGTGCTTTGGGTTGGCAGGGCCGGGCTTGCCACCAGGCCAGCCTGTAATGCTGTCGCGCAGCAGGTAAAATACCTGCAGGTTAATTTCGTAAGCATCGCCTTTTTCAACCAGCAGGTCGCCAAGGCCGTTTTCGTTATAATCTAAAGTGGTAAGGCTTAACACTGGCTTGTCTAATTTCAACGCCAGGTTTACCACAGCGCGTTTTATCATAATGGGCGACCACTCAATTTCGCCTGTTAACCATGGCGATTTAAACCTGGTAAGCTCCGATGCGGCCAGCTCATCCACCACAAAAGTGCAATTGTTATGCTGTTGCAGTATGCTGGCAGGCACCTGTTCGGTAACGTTGCCTTCAACCGCCCTGGCAACAATGCTGCTTTTTGCACCCCAGGCCATTAATACAATGCGTTTGGCATTTAAAATGGTGCTTATGCCCATAGTAACCGCAAGGCGCGGCACCCTGGCAATGTTTTGGAAATCCTTGGCATTGGCAGTGCGGGTATTGTTATCAAGGTTGGTAAGTCGTGTTTTAGAGAAGATGCTTGAGCCAGGCTCGTTAAAACCAATATGTCCGTTGTTACCTATGCCCAGTATCTGCAGGTCAATACCACCAGCAGCTTCAATTTTAGCTTCGTATGCTAAACAGTGTTGTTTTATTTGTTCTTTTGGCAGGCCGCCATCGGGTATATTAATGTTGGCCGGGTTAATATCTACATGGCTAAACAGGTGCCTGTGCATAAAGCTCCAGTAGCTTTGCCTTGCATCGCGTTCAATAGGAAAATACTCGTCAAGGTTAAATGTTACTACATTGGCAAAGCTTAAACCTTCTTCGCGGTGCAGGCGCACCAGCTCTGCGTACAGGCTAATGGGTGTTGAACCTGTTGCAAGGCCCAAAACGCATTTTTCGCCTGCTGCTTGTTTTTCCCTGATCAATTTAGCAATTTCCGCCGCCACAAAAGCCGAACCGCTTTTGGTGGTAGGGAATATCTCTACGTGAATTTTCTCAAAAGAATCTACCATGCTCATATTATGTATATTGTTTGATTGAAGAATTCATACAGCACGCAACTTATGGCAATAAAGCTGTAAGTGCGCGGTAAAGATAATTTGTAATAGAAAGTGGTTAATATTTTTTTAGCCTAAAAACAGTGTTTAGCTGTTAAATGGCGGGTGTAAAGGTTTGCGCACAACAAAAATTGTTGCAATCCCGGTAAATTTAACCGTTTAGTAACCGCCTTACACGTATAACCTAAGCCGGTTTTGCCTGGTGCACACACATTTATGCAAATAAGCCTGTAACTGTTATAAGCATGTTGGCCAGTATGGTGCATATAAAAAGCCGGTGCGTTTATACACCGGCTTTAAATATTTTTGATACTGTTATGTGTTGTTTTATGGCCTGCGCGATGCTGGCCTGCTGTTACTGTAGCTGCGCTGTTGTGGCTGTGGCTGATACTGCCTTTGCTGCGGCTGGTACTGCCTTTGCTGCGGCTGGTACTGTGGCCTGTTATCGTTATTATACACCGGTTGCCTTGCAGGCTGCTGCTGTGGCTGGTATTGCGGCCTTACAGGTTGCTGGTACACAGGCCTTTGCTGCGGTGCAGGTTGTGGCTGCTGGTACACGGGGCGCTGGTTAGGCACCGGCTGCTGCGGCTGGTATTGCGGCCTGTTATTATAGTCGGGCTGCCTGTTTGGCTGTGGCTGGTTTTGCGGTGCAGGCACATTGTTGTTGTGCTGTGGCGCAGGGCTGTACCAGGGCCTGTTATAGCTGCTGTTGGGCCTTGGCTGGTTATTAGGCTGGCCCTGCCCGCCAGCAGGGTTAGTGGTAACATTACCACCGCGGTTATCCTGCGGCTGGTTGTTAACAAACCTGCCGTTGCCTGCAGGCCTAACGTTGGGCCTGTACACCTGCAGCTCGTTACGGGTAATTATATTGGCACCCGGCCTTGCTGCATTGCGTATGTTTACCTGGGTTATACGGTTGCCGGTATAACGTTCAACCTCCCTTCTGTCCGGCCCGCCAATAAAACGTGTATTGTGATAAACGTTTATGTTGTTTATAATAGTTGTGTTTCTTATAACGGTTATGTTTTGCCCCCTGCCAAGACAATAATCGGTAAACCTTGGGCTGGTTATATAACCCCTGCGGCAAAAATTCCAGCGTTCGGCGGGTATGTAATTGCCGTAGCCAACACCAATGGTTATGCCGGGGCCTAAAGGTGCCCATCCATAATAATCGCCACCGCTGCGCCAGCTAACCCAGGCAGGTGCCCACTCGTAACCGGGTACCCAAACCCAGCGGTTGGTATAAGCCCAGCGCCCGTAGTGAAAAGGTGCCCAGCCCCAGTTGTAGGTGCTAACCCATGCCCAGCCTGCATTGGTATATGCCCAGTTACCACCGCTGTAGTAGGGGGTAAAATTGGGGTCGTTGTAGGCCCAAACCTGCCCGTAAGCGGGGTCGTTCTCCCAGGTGCCGTAAGGGCTAAGCTCATCGTAAAATGTATTAAAGTCCACATCCTGCTGTGGCTGGTCCTGGCTGTACTGGTTATCATCATACACCTCCTGCTGTTGTGCAGGCGGCTGCGGATTATCGTAATAAACATCGTCTGGCGGTTGAGCACCTGCATACCTGGGGGCGCTGCACGATGCAACTAAGGCCACTATGGCAACCATACCAAGCAATGTGTAAAATTTCGTTTTCATAACAGTTCAAATATAAGGTGAAAGAAATTATTTGCATGTATGACGGATGAATAACCACAATGTTAACTCCAGAAGTATGTTTTTTGGCAATTTTACCAATCCTTTTGCATTTGCAACCTTGTTGCAGCTGTGGCAGGGGCTAATAGGGCATAAACAACAAAGCCCCGTGGCTACGGGGTGCATGGTGTAATAAAATTTAGCACAAAGTGTTTTAAGGGCAATGTTATTTGCCTGTATTGCCTACGGCAACTTTTGCTGCAATTGTTTTTGTGCCTGAATTTTCTGTTACGGTTTTTGCTTTTTGCCTTACGGATGCATTGGAGGCCGATAGTAAAATACATATTACAAAGCCTGCCAAAACAAATTGGGAAATAACGAAGCGCTTTAAAAACGACTGTCTTGTAAACTTTATTTGTGGTTCCATTGGTTAAACATGTTTAGGGTTAAATCGCACGCAAATTAATGCCACAACTTTATAAAAAGTGTTAATGTGTCATTATTTTTTGCGCAGAGGCAAAAAGGGATTTTCAACGGTAAAAAAAAAACTGTGTTTTACAGTGCTAAACCGGGGCCATTTTTATTATTGCGGCAGGGGTATAATTGCCTGGCGGCGCTTTTTATCATCCGGTTTATGTTGTGGGCAATAGGGGCAGCTGTTTACAGCCTTTTAAATGTTGAACAAAATTATCCAGTTATTCAGCAAAATTACCCGCCCCCCAACTTTTCGCTTTTTTATGCAGGCGCGGGCAGGCCAATTTGTATATTGCATATCTATAAACATTTGCCAATAAAGTATTAATTCAAGGCAATTAAATATTATATATGAAAAAAACAACGTTTTGCCTGCTATTATTGCTCACCAGCTTTTGTGGTTTACACAGTTTGGCGCAAGACAGGTACCAGGCTACCTGGCAGTCGCTGGAAAATTATAAAACTCCCGATTGGTTTCGCGATGCCAAGTTTGGCATCTTTATCCATTGGGGGGTGTACGCTGTGCCGGGCTATGGCAGCGAGTGGTATCCCCGCAACATGTACCAGCAGGGCAGCGATGAGT
Organism: uncultured Parafilimonas sp.; assembly: GCA_964598675.1. GTDB lineage: Bacteria > Bacteroidota > Bacteroidia > Chitinophagales > Chitinophagaceae > JABDFW01. The sequence goes on along the minus strand of CAZRDD010000061.1, from coordinate 7,185 downwards.
TTAAGCACCATGTAGCCACCTACGGGCCGCAAAACAAGTTTGGCTATAAAGATTTTATACCCATGTTTAAGGCCGAGAAGTTTAATGCCGACCAATGGGCAAGCCTGTTTGAAAAATCTGGCGCAAAATATGTAGTGCCGGTGGCCGAGCATCACGATGGTTTTGCCATGTATAAAACAGCCCTCAGCAAATGGAACGCTGCCGAAATGGGCCCTAAACGCGATATTATTGGCGAGCTTTCAACCGCCATTAAAAACCACAATATGGTGTTTGGCCTCTCCTCGCACCGTATTGAGCACTGGTTTTTTATGAACGGGGGCAGGTCTTTTGATTCCGATGTGCAGGACCCCAAATATGCCGACTTTTACGGCCCGGCCAGGGAAGAATCCGAAACACCTTCGCCCGAATACATGAACGACTGGCTGCTGCGGTGTACCGAACTGGTGAATAAATACCAGCCCCAGCTATTTTGGTTCGACTGGTGGATTGAGCAGCCCGCTATGGACCCCTACCGTAAATCGTTTGCCGCATACTATTACAACAAAGGGCTGGAGTGGAACAAAGGCGTTGTACTTAATTACAAAAACATAAGCTATCCCGAAAAAGCCGCCGTGCTGGATATTGAGCGCGGCAAGCTAAAAGGCATAAGGGAGCTGCCCTGGCAAACAGACGATGCCGTTGGATTTAAATCGTGGGGGTATATACCCGATGATGAATATAAATCGCCCAAATACCTGGTAACCAACCTGGTGGATATTGTTAGTAAAAACGGCAACCTGCTGCTGAACATTGGGCCCCGCGCCGATGGCAGCATTGACGATAAACAGGCGCAGCTACTATTATCAATAGGTAAATGGCTAACCGTAAACGGAGAAGCCATTTATGGCACCCGGCCCTGGAAAAGCTATGGCGAAGGCCCTACAGAAGTAGCAGCGGGTAGTTTTGTAGACAGGCAGTTGAAGCCGTTTACCCCGCAGGATGTGCGTTTTACCACCAAAGGCGATACGCTGTATGCCCTGTTGCTGGACGTGCCTGTTAAAGCCGTTACCATTCAAACACTGGGCGCAGCTGCAGGTAATGGCGTGGTGGAGAAAGTAGAACTGGTGGGTAGCGCCGATGCCGTAAAATGGGCGCAGAAAAAAGAAGGGCTTGTAATTGAAGCTTCAAAACAATACCCAACCGATTATGCGGTTGCTTACAGGATATGGTTTAAAAAATAGGCATTGCCTTAAAGCGATAGAGGAAAAGAGGGGCAACCAGTTTTAAGAGGAAAGCTGTTGGAAAATAATGTAATGATGAAAATATTAGTGTGTAAACAACCCGGTTTATTTGAGTATGAGGATGCTGAAATACCTGTTTTATTGCCAGGGTATGCCCTGCTAAAAATTAAAAGGATAGGTATTTGCGGCACCGACCTGCATGCTTTTGAAGGTACGCAGCCTTACTTTAACTACCCCCGTATACTGGGGCATGAGCTGGCGGCCGAAATTGCCGCTATTGATGAAAATGACGAAGGTTTTGTGGTGGGCGAAGCCGTAACGGTAATGCCCTACTACAGTTGTGGCACCTGCATTGCCTGCCGCAACGGCAAAACCAATTGTTGTGCCAGCATAAAAGTATGTGGTGTACATGTAGATGGTGGCATGGCCGAATATTTTGCCATACCCGTAAAATATTTAATGCACGCCAACGGGCTTGGTTTTGATGAGCTTGCCCTGGTGGAGCCGCTGGCCATTGGCGCACATGCCATACGCCGCGCCAATATTACGCCGGGCGAGTTTGTGCTGGTAATGGGCGCAGGGCCTATTGGCCTGGGGTTGATGGAGTTTGCCCGCATTGCCGGGGCAAATGTTATAGCGCTGGATATTAACGAAAACAGGCTGGCCTTTTGTAAAAACAACATGGGCGTACCTTATACAGTAAATGGCGCTTCGGCGGATGTAATGGAGGCTTTGCAAACCATTACCAATGGCGATATGCCCACCGTGGTAATTGATGCCACGGGCAACCGTGGTGCCATGCTTAAAGGGTTTGGTTATATGGCGCATGGCGGCAGGTATGTGCTGGTGGGGCTGCAAAAAGAAGAGCTTAGTTTTAGCCACCCCGAATTTCATAAACGGGAGAGTACCCTTATGAGCAGCCGCAATGCCACCAAACAAGACTTTAATTTTGTAATGCAGTGCATGGCGCAGGGCCTTATAAAGCCAGCCTTGTACATAACCCACCGCACCAGTTTTAGCAACGTAAAAACAGAGTTTAGCAGTTGGTTAAACCCTGCAAACGGTGTTATTAAAGCAATGGTGGAAGTAGGATAATTAATAACTATCCGTTATTTGGTTTAGGCGTTTTTAACCACACAGCTACATTATAAAACATAAGAAACACATAAGGTTAGATGAAGGGCATAGAATATATAACTATGTTTTTCAAACATGATTCTATGTGTAGCTATGTTAACTATTGAATCTATGTGGTTAAAGCTACCCGCCCCGTAATGGGTGAATTAAACCTGCCGCAAACCAAATTACGGATCGTTATTGAATAATTTATTTGTTGTAACCAGGGTTACACCTGAAAATTTTTTATAATGCAACTTTCAAAACAGTATTTAAACAGTGTGCATGCCTACCCGGGTGTGGAAGAAACATTTTTGCTGCCCGAAAAGGTATTGCAGTTTGGTACCGGTGTTTTGCTGCGTGGCCTGTGCGATTATTTTATTGATAAAGCCAACAAGCAAAATATATTCAACGGCAGGATAGTGGTGGTAAAATCAACTGACAGTGGCGGTGCTGATGCTTTTGAGCAGCAGGATGGCCTGTACACCCACCTTATACGCGGTATTGAAAACGGGCAGGCGGTTGATGAAGCCGTTATTAATGCCAGCATCAGCCGCGTGCTGTCTGCCAAAACACAGTGGCAGCAGGTGCTTGATTGTGCTGCCAGCCCGCACATGCAGGTTATCATATCCAACACCACCGAGGTAGGCATCACTTACACGGAGGAAGATATACAGGCAGGGGTGCCCGCATCCTTCCCCGCAAAATTGCTTGCCTTTTTATACCAGCGTTACCAGGTGTTTAATGGCAGTGCGCAAAGTGGTATGGTTATTATACCTACGGAGTTGATTGTTGACAACGCCGGTAAACTTAAAAACATACTGGTGGCCCTTGCAGGGTTTAATAAGCTGGGTGATGCTTTTGTGCAATGGCTGGTAACGTACAACCATTTTTGTAACTCGTTGGTAGACCGTATTGTACCCGGCAAACTGCCCGCTGCCGATAAGGCCGCCGCAGAACACCTGGTGGGTTACACCGATGAGTTGATGATTATGAGCGAAGTGTACAGCCTTTGGGCTATTGAAACCGCAGAACCTGCCGTGTTGCAGGCATTGTCGTTCAGCCTGGCAGACAAAGGCGTTGTGCTGGCGCACGATATTACCAAGTTCAGGGAGCTTAAACTAAGGCTGCTGAATGGTGCGCACACTTTTACCTGCGGCCTGGCCGTACTGGCAGGGTTTGACACTGTAAAAGAAGCCATGGCTGACGAAACCTTTTTGCAGTGCATACAAAACCTAATGCTGGATGAAATTGCCCCCGGCCTGGTAAACGATACACTGCCTTACGAGGAGGCCCGCAACTTTGCCTTAACGGTTATAGACCGTTTCCGCAACCCTTATATTCTGCATAAATGGCTTAATATAACACTGCAGTATTCCTCCAAAATGCTCATGCGCAATGTGCCCAATATATTAAACCATTACGCCCATAACCAAACGCCGCCAAAATATATGGCGCTTGGGTTTGCCGCTTACCTGCGTTTTATGCACAGCACTGCAAATGAACAGGGGCAATACACCGGGAAGGTCAATGGAAAAGAGTATTTGATAAATGATGATAAAGCCGCTGTACTGCACACGCTTACACAGGGCAAAACACCTGCTGCCCTGGTAAAAGAAACCCTGGCTGATGAAGGCTTGTGGGGCCGTAATTTAAACACGCTGCCCGGTTTTGCTGATGCGGTAACCTTGCACCTGCAAAACATTATTGCAGAGCAAAGCAACAGCCGTAATGTGCTGCAATATGTAAAACAGTTGCTTTAACGGTTTAATAATACAACAGGGGTGATTTTTTAAGCGTCATAAAACATGGATGTTCAACAAAGGATATTATTGCAGCAGGGCGATATTACCAAAGTGGTGGCCGATGCTATTGTAAATGCCGCCAACACCTCCCTGTTGGGTGGTGGCGGTGTTGATGGCGCCATACACCGCGCGGGTGGCCCGGCCATACTGGATGATTGCCGTAAAATTATTGCCCGGCAGGGCGGCTGCAAAGTGGGGGAGGCGGTTATTACCACCGCTGGCAAGCTGCCAGCAACGTATGTTATACATACCGTTGGCCCGGTATGGAATGGCGGCACCAATAATGAAGAAGAAAAACTGGCCAGCTGTTACCAAAACACCTTAGTGCTTGCGGTGGAAAACGGCGTAAAAACAATCGCCTTCCCCAATATAAGCACCGGCATTTACCGGTTTCCCAAAAACATAGCTGCGGCTTTAGCTGTAAATGCCGTAAAGTCTTTTTTGGCAAATAATCATACCCTTGAAAAAGTTAGTTTTGTTTGTTTTGACGAGGAGAATTACGGCCTGTATAAACAAGTTTTACAGAGCCTCAGTGTTTTGTGATAAGTATGTTCTGCCTGCTTCCGTTTAATTTGGTATAAAACGATATTAACAATGTAAAGTGTTTGTTGCACTGCATTGTTTCAGTCAATAAATGGTCTACATTTGGCTTAGGTAGCTGTTGTGCTATCACATTACTAAAAGCCTGTTAGTATGAAAAATATCATCAACCAACCCTTTCGGCCTTTTGTAAGCCAGCCTTTGTTCAAATTTATTTTGGGTATATTTTGCTGTATCTGCCTTATAAATACGTCTTGCGTAAAAAATGCTGTGTTGCCTGGCGATAAGGATATTACGGCAATTATATTGGATCATCCTAATGGTACACAGTTTGATACAACAGGCCTTAAAATAATCATAACTAACGATACCATCAATATAACAGTGCCTCACAACACTGATGTTACCGCTATTGTACCACAGATAACTATTACAGGCAAAACAATTTCGCCCGCTACCAATGTGCAGCAGGATTTTTCCAAACCCGTAACCTATACAGTAACAGCAGCAGATGGAACCACAAAACAATACGTAGTGATAGTTGCCAAAGGTGGGCAGAGTATATTATATGTTGGCAGCAGTAATAAAAATTTTTATGCGCTGGATGCATTAACGGGCTTGCTTGTTTGGCAGTTTACGGGCGGGGGCAGCTTTTCGTTTAGCAGCCCCACAGTAAGTAACGGCATGGTGTATGCCGGTTGTACCGATAACAATTTTTATGCTTTTGACGCATTAACAGGAGCTTTAAAATGGAAATATGCAACCGGGCTAAGTATCGAATCATCCCCGGCGGTGGTAAACGGAATTGTGTATTTTGGCAGCGATGACCATAATATGTATGCGCTTGATGCGGTTACAGGCACATTAAAATGGAAGTACACCACGGGTTTTAACCTGTCATCAAGCCCGGCTGTTTTAAACGGCATTGTGTACTTTGGCAGTGATGATGGCTATATAACCGCTTTGGATGCATTAACAGGCCAGCTAAAATGGAATTATTCAACACAAAGCTTGGTAGGGGCATCCAGCCCCGCCATTTCAAACGGGGTGTTATATATAGGGTGCAGAAATGGTAACCTTTATGCGCTTGATGCTGCATCGGGAAGCCTTAAATGGATTTTTTCTACTAATGGTATTTCATTGGAGGAGTCAAGCCCAACTATTTATAACGGGGTTGTTTACATAGCAGGCTGGTACAACGTACCTGCATTTACCCAGGGAGGCAGCCTGTATGCTGTTGATGCACAAACCGGCAGCCTTGTTTGGCAACAACTTAACAATATTGGTATTTCTTCAAGTCCGTTTATAGCTGATGGAAACCTTTATATATCCTGCGACGACATGAATTTTTACTCGCTTAATGCCACTACTGGGGTTACCAACTGGAAAGCTAAAATATTGCCCAACAGCAGTGGGGCAACTGTATACAAGGGGGTGGTATATGTTGGCGGCGGTGGAACATGGAATATTTATGCTTTTGATGAGGTGTCTGGTAACGTAATTTGGCAGTTTCCCGTACCGCAGGGGCTCGATAATTCCAGCCCGTGTGTACTTGGCGGGGATGGGGTGGTGGCACTGCCAGGTGTTTCGGGCCAGCAGTTTTAGTTTTTTTGCAGGCGAAGCCCATTTAAAATTGTGTGTGGGTGTATGATTAATGCTGATTATTGCCTGATATTTGGGGTTAATATTTTACTGTTGAACCGGGCTTATATGACTGATTTTAGCCACGACATTGATAAATGCCTTGACGTTTTACATGCGGGCGGTATTATTTTATACCCAACCGATACGGTTTGGGGCTTAGGCTGCGATGCAACAAACCCAGAAGCCGTTGAAAAAATAATCAACTTAAAACAACGGCCACAAAACAAAAGTTTTGTGGTACTGGTTACCAGCGAGCGGGATGTGCTGCAGTACATAGCCGCCCCCGACCTTGCCGTTTTTGATTACCTGCTGCAGGCACAAAAGCCTACCACCGTTATTTACGATAACGCCCTGGGCCTGGCCGAAAATGTACTGGCAAGCAATGGCTCCGTAGCCATGCGTATTTGCAGCGATGCTTTTTGCAGGCACCTCATCAAACGTTTTCGCAAACCCATTGTAAGCACCTCTGCAAACACCAGCGGGCAGCCGGCCCCGGCTATTTTTGCAGAGATAAGTGATGAAATAAAACAGGGCTCAGATTATGTGGTACACTACCGCCAGGGGGATGATGAACGGTCAGCACCATCTGCCATCATACGCTGGCACAATGGGCAGGTACAGGTAATAAGGCCATAGTTTGGTGCAACATGTTAATTATTAACCGGTTAGCTTTTTTTAATATTCACCCGTTTAATTTAATAGGGGTTTAATTGTTTTTGGTGTTTATGCTGTTTAACTTAAGGGTTATAAAATCCATTTCCAATGACCAAAGTAATAAGTATATATCCTAAAAAACGAACTTCCTTTATGGGTGCCATCCTGCAATTGGCCAAAAAAAGAACACCAAGCCCCGGTATTAT
>CAZRDD010000060.1:0-15995 GCA_964598675.1 uncultured Parafilimonas sp. | reverse complement strand
CCGCATTTGCAGCGAGTTAAAGGCCATTAATACCCTTGCTTAATAAAAACATGTGCCAACCACACGGCATTTTATAAGCATAAACCTCAACTATTTTCTGTAAAATCAATTATATTAAAATATTTTAAAATATATTGTTTTTTAATAAATGCACCGAAAATATTACCAACAAGTGTAAAATATACAGTTAATAATTTGTTCACATATAATTTATGCTGTTGATAATCAATATTATAATAAAAACTAACAATTGTGAGTTATATAATATTTTGCTAAAGCCGGGTTACCTTTTAAAGATTTGTGTATATATTTGCGTAACAATTACACACAACATACCCGGTACTCAAAGCTTTGAAAAGCAGTTCCTGCTTAACCGACTACAAAACATTGCTTCCCCAACTGATTGCTTCCTTATACTAAGATTGATTTGCCTGCGCGATTGTTAGCTGCACGTTTGTTATGCCTGCGATAAAAATTTTTTTGTAAACAAATATCTATTGGTTAAACAAAATTTACAGTTATGAACACTACATTTATTGCAAAAGCAAGTAAAAAAGTATTAGCAGCAGTATTGATTTCAGGTGCCGTTTTAGTTGCTGCCCCTTCATTCGCCAAAGCTTACAGCCATATTGAAATACTAAGTGCAAACACACAAGCATCAGTACAATTTGCAGGCACTACCGCCGACAATGCCCTGTTGTTTGATGTTAAACTTGACAACCCAACTGCAGAAAAATTCACCATCACAATCACTACCAAAGATGGCGATGTATTATTTGCAAAAGACTTCAGCGACAAGAGCTTTGTTAAGAAATTTAAGCTGGTAAAAAGCGACGATATTTCAAGCTACAACTTCAAAATTTCTTCTTCAAACAAAAACCTTGAACAAACATTTACCGTTAACGCAACTGCACAGGTTGTTGACAACGTTACTGTAACAAAATTATAAACGCAGGCAGGCAAAAAACTTACAACAAGCCTGCACGATAAACATTTTATAAACAAACAACTTATTATTAAAAAAACACAGTTATGAACATTACATCTATTACAACTGCAAGCAAAAAAGTATTGGCCGCAGTATTGGTTTCAGGTGCCGTTTTAGTAGCAGCCCCATCATTTGCAAAAACTACTGCTAACGTCGAAATATTAAGCGCAAACGCACAGGCTTCTGTACAGTTTGCCGGCACAACCGCAGATAACGCTTTGTTATTTGATGTTAAGCTTGATAACCCAACTGCAGAAAAATTCACCATCACAATTTCTACTAAAGACGGTGATGTGTTGTTTGCAAAAGAGTTCAGCGACAAAAGTTTTACCAAAAAATTCAAACTGGTAAAAAGCGATGATATTTCAAGCTACAACTTCAAAATTTCTTCTGACAACAAAAACCTGGAACAAACATTTGTTGTTAGCGCAACTACTAAAGTGGTAGATAACGTTGTAGTATCTAAATTATAATAACCATACAGACGATTTGGTTTTTAATTACTGAAGGGATGTTTAATACTTACCCCCTGCTTGCGAGGCAGGGGGTTGTTTTTTATAGCCAAGTAATAAAGCCTAAGCGTATCAATTCATCCCGCCGCTGCAACTATTGCCAATATTGTATTTCTATTATCAGCTTACCGGCTTATTATCTTTCCAGCGCCATAAGTGTACGCAGGCATAGGTGCGGTACGGGCTCCACCTGGCCGAAATTTTCAATATCCGCTCCTTTAGTTTCTTCTTATCCTTTGTACGCAGGTTGTACAAGTTAATTACTGCATTTTGCAGGCCCTGGTCATCAATGGCAAAAACATCCTCCCTGCCCAATGTAAACATCAGCAGCATCTCCACCGTCCATTGCCCCACACCTTTTATTTGTGTAAGCAGTTTAATAATTTCATCGTTTGTCATGGCCAGCAGCATGGTATCGGTAATATTATGCTGCAGGCAAAAAGCAGCCACGTTGCGTACATAAGTGGTTTTGGCGTTAGAAAGGCCAATGCCCCGCAACTGCTCAACCGGCGTATCAAGCACCTGCTGTGGTGTTGGCTCTTCCTTATTGTACAGCTCTAAAAAACGGCGAAAAATAATATCTGCAACTTTTGTATTTAACTGCTGAGACATTATACTGGCCATTAAATGCAGCGGTATATTTTTATGCAGTTTAAGGCTATGGTAAGGCTCAGCAATGGCTGGGGCAAGCTTTGCATCTTTTTGTAAATGGGCAACATATTCCATACTACAAGTTTAAGAAGATTGGCTGAATTATTACTTTGAAAAAACGCATACATTGAAGTGATAAAACTATCCCTGCAGCAGGTAAAAGATTTTTTACCAAAGATGTTTGTGCTATTAAAAATAAGAAGGATATTGTTAACCAAATACAGGCCCGGGCAAAACATAACCGCCAGATGGCACTAACATTAAACAATGGGCATAAAACCCAATAACCACAAAAACAATTGTATGAAGAATATAACCGCTATTGTATTGTTTACTTTAATGGTGTTTACTGCCGACGGGCAATCAACAGACGAAAAGGCGATAAGAGATGCCATGACATTGCAAACAAACGCCTGGAACAACGGCAATATTGATGCCTTTATGCAAACCTACTGGAAGAGCGACAGCCTTTTGTTTGTGGGCAAAAGCGGCCCCGGCTATGGATGGCAAAACACCCTTGAAGGGTATAAAAAACGCTACCCCGATACCACGGCAATGGGCAAATTGCATTTCGACATTTTACAACTTAAGCCATTAGGCAAGGAAAACTATTTTGTGTTGGGCAAGTTTCACCTGCAAAGAACCATTGGCGACCTTGAAGGCTATTTTACTTTACTGTTTAGAAAAATAAATGGAAAATGGCTTATTGTGGTTGACCATACAAGCTAACCATGCACATACGGGGTTTAGTTACAGCTTGCCTTTCCAAAGCTTGCGGTATAGTTTTATCATGTAAAAGATGCTGGCCACAAACCAAATGTAAAACACAATGTTGCCGGTGGTAATATGGTCGTAAAAAAAGGCATAGTCCAGCATTATGCCAAATGTTGAATTTATCGCCAGCCATAGTATGCCTATGCCCAGCGATAATGATATGCGCTGCAAAAACTCCCTTACCTCTGGTTCCATAAAAAAGTTTGAGTACTAAATGTAGCAAATATCTGCAAAAAGGCAGTTTACCCGTTTAGCGCCTTGCGGCAGCTTTTGCTATAACCCTGTAACCAAGGTTTTGTTTAAGCAACTCCGCACTAATTAGTGTAATGTGTAAAAATTCGGGGGCACTTACTTAACTAACATGTCCGCAAACTCAGTTGAGTCGCCTCCAAACACATTAAAATCAACTTTTGTGGTTATGCCGTTTACCTTGCCCGAATCGCTGTGCTGCCAAAAACTCCAGTCGCGTTTTATTTTGGGTTTGCTCTGCTCAATGTAATGGGCCACCCAAAGGGGGTAATCTTTAAAATCCCGCGCCAGGTTATTGGTATAAAAATCGGCAAAAGAGTATATAATGGGCCTTACTTTATAAGCAGCCTCTACGGTTTGCAGCCACTCTTTTACGCCAGCCCGCATTACTGCCGGGCTAACGCCGTAAAGCTCTTCAATATCAAGTACCGGCGGCAGGTCGCCTTTCTCCAGTTTAACAGTATTAATAAAGTTAAGTGCCTGGTCCCTGCCGCTTTTGGTAGCCAAAAAATAATGATAAGCCCCACGTGTTATACCCACCTCCCTTGCCGCCAGCCAGTTGTGTTTAAACTGCCTGTCGGTATCCTTTAAACCTTCTGTGGCTTTTATAAATGCAAACTGTATGGCAACATTGTTCTCCCGCATTTGTTTAACGGCAGGCCAGTAAATAAATTTCTGGTAGTTGCTAACATCAATGCCATGTATGTTGTAGGCCAGCGGCAGCGCAATACCAAACGATGGGTAAAAAGCAAATTTTGCCTTTTTCTCCTCCTGCAACTGGTGCCAATATACATACCCGCTGTAGCCGCCCAGTAATAAAACGGCCAGCACAAGCACAATCCACCACTTGCCCTTCTTCTTTTCACTCTCTTTCGCTTTGCCCTTTGCCTTCTTTGTCACCCTTGCCATCCCGGTTCCGTTTTTTAATCAGTTAAGCTAAAATTTTATGCGTGGTGTATTGTTCAAAAGGTTGCGTTTATGTAATGCAGCCAGTATGCATGCAATATATAATGTATGGCTTTATCCTCTCTGTAATTTTTTTACCAGGTGTATATTTTCACCCTCCAGTTTTAAAAAATATATACCCGGCGGTAAATATAACGGCAGTTGTATTTGCAATACAACATCGGCCCCCAACATTTTATATTCGCCTGTAAAAACCCTTTTACCTAATCCAGAAAACAATGCCACCTCAAGGCTTTTGCCTTGTGGGTTTTTAATAGCCAGCGTTATAATATTTTTAAAGGGGTTGGGGTACACGATAACATCATTTACCGTGCTTTCGGTATCGGTTAGCTTAACAGCTATATTGTTTTTGCTTATAAGCTGCATATCGGGGTCAATTAATACCATATCGGCTGCAAAACCTACATCCAAGTCGGCATCCTGGTTGTTTACAGTATCGTTTATTACAAAGGTTTTGCTTTGTGTACTGTTTTTAAAAGTAAGCGCCAGCGGCACTTTAAAAAATGGTACAGAAATATGCGATGTTGTTTGCCCAATAATTACATGCGCATAATTGTTTGTGTTTTGCCGCCAGCTAACCTTGAATGAGGGGTGCCCCTGGCCATAAAACCATTGTTTAAAAAAATAATCAAGGCTGGTGTTGCCGGTTGCCTCAAGGTGTTTTTGCAGGGCGGCATTATTGGTAAAGCTGTATTGAAGGGCAGCATCGTTAAGGTAACTGCGCAGGCCGTTAAAAAAAGCACTGTCACCAAGTGTCCACCGAAGCATACGCAGTAAAAAAGCACCTTTTTGGTAAGTAAGGCGGTAATCAAAAATCCTGTTTGCACTGGTGGTATCATCTACCCAAACCGAGCCCCCTGGCTCGGCAACAATGCTGGCCAAATGGTATTTTACATAAGGTTTATACCATATAGTATCGCTTTTTTCAGCGTACAAAATATCGGCCAGGTAAGTGGCAAAACCTTCGTTCAGCCAAATTTCGCGCCAGCTTCCGCAGGTAATTTTATCGCCAAACCATTGGTGTGCAAGTTCGTGGGCCATAAGGTCTTCACCTGCATCTACTATAAAGGAGTTTGTTTGGTGCTCCATACCACCACTCCAGCCAAACTGCGTTTGCCCGTATTGTTCCTTCATAAAAGGGTAGTCTCCAAAAACGGAATTATACACCTTTAACGCGTTTATTACCAGGTAGGTATTTGCTTTAAAACCATCCTCGCTTTCAGGGTACACGTAAGTAACCAGCGGCAGGTTGTTATTGCCCAGCTGCACCTGGTTGGTAAACACCTTATAATTGGTAACAGCCATTGCCACAAGGTAGCTGGCTATAGGATAGCGGTGTTTATAAAAAGCAGTTGTTAAGTTGTTTGCGGTGGTTTCGCTTTGCAGCACCCCGTTACTGGTGGCTTTGTATTGCGCCGGGTGGGTAATATATACGTCAATGCTATCGGCTTTATCATCCAGCCCGTTGCGGCAGGGCCACCAGTCTTTAGCCCCATAGGGGTCGCTAAGTGTCCAAATAATGGGGATGCCGTTGTGGCTGGACTGCACGAATGCCTGGTTATTGGCGGGTGGCACCCCCTGGTAATAAATGGTAACAGAATCCTGCTCATCCTGGCTGTAGGCCCGGTTTAAAAGTATGGCCAGGCTTTCATCGGCCCCCTGGCTAAAACCCAAACGGGCATGGCGCATAACCACACTATCAACAGTAAGTTTATTGGTAAGGTCAAAAACAATTGATGATGACTGTTGGGTGATGATAAAATGGGCTGTAACCTTACCGGTTATGTAATTTACGGCAGGGTTAACCTGCCAGTAAAGCTGGTAGTAATGCACCCTGTAATTGCCCGAAGCCTCGCTTGTTGCCAGCCCGTTTGTTTTTTGCTGGGCTGCTTTCTTTTCCAGGGCAGCAACCAATGGCGATTGTGCCTTTGCAAAAGCAACACCAGCTATTAAAAGTATTACTAACAGCAACCTCATTATACAAAGTACGCATTAAAATATTCACCACAAACCGGTTTGGCAGCAGGCAAAACATATTTAATAAAACCTTACAAAAACTGTTACAGGCCAACTAAAACAATTATGCTTTTTTAGCTTGTGCGGCAATTTCGCTAATAGCCCCTGCAAGGGTATCCAGGTCGTGCAGGGGCGTGTACACATGCGGTGTAACACGCACGCAGCTTACATTTTCCCAAGTAATACCAACTGTATGTATTTTATATTTATCAAACAGTTGCTTATCCAGATCCTGCGGGGTTAAACCCTGTACACTTACGCCGCAAATAGCGCACGAAAATTCAGGTTTAAGGGAGGTGCTTAGTGTTACGCCCGGTATATCCTTTACCTTGTTTGCCCAATAATTTTTAAGGTATCGTATGCGGTCTTCCTTTCTTTTGGGGCCAATGGCATTGTGAAAATTAAGCGCCTCGCCAATACCCTGCTCAATGGGGAAGCTGCGTGTACCCAGTGTTTCAAACTTGCGTATATCTGTACCGCGTGGGTTATCGTTACACACTAGTGGCCATATTTTGCCAATTTTGTCTTTCTTTATGTACATCATACCACTGCCAATGGGTGCACTCAAAAATTTATGCAGGCTGGTACCAAAATAATCGCATTCAAGGTCTGGAATGTTAAAATCCATCAGGCCAAAGGAGTGTGCTCCATCGCAAATAACCTCAATGCCTTTGGCATGAGCCATGCGGGCTATTTTTTTAACCGGCATAATTTGCCCCACCCAGTTTACCATGTGGGTAACATGAATAATTTTTGTTTTTGGGGTAATCGCCTTTTCGTACGCGGCTACTATTTCATCATCATTCTCAATAGGGAATTTAAAATTCAACTGCGTGTAAACAATACCCTGGCGTAAGGCTTTTTGTTTCCAGGCATTTATCATATTTGGGTAGTCCTGCTTTGCACCCAGCACCTCATCGCCCGCCTGTAAATCCAGCCCATAAATAACGGTGTTAAGTGCCTCGGTAGCGTTGCGGTTTATAGCAATTTCTTCCGGGCTGCAGCCAGCCAATGCGGCCAGTTTTTGGCGCAGCGGCTCACGCCCCTGGTCTAATATGCGCCACATAAAATACGATGGCCCCTCGTTGGTCATTTTATTGTACCGGTCTACGGCTTCCTGCACTATGCGGGGCGAAGGGCTAACACCACCGTTGTTAAGATTTATAATGTTAGGGTCAACCGTATAAGCCTGCTGTATAATGCTCCAGTAATCTTCATCACTGGCTATTTCTTCGGGGGTAAACCCTGCCACCGCATTGTTAGCGGCTGAAAAACCACCGGCAAGCGACTGGTTAAATAGGCTGGATGCAGAAAACGCCCCTGCCGTAAGCATGGCATGCTTAATAAAGTTTCTCCTGTTTCTCATGTATAAGTTTGAACAGGTAAGGTAAAAACTTTTCCCGCTTTTGTTGCAGCTTTTGCCATAATTTTTACAATAACCTTAAAAGCTTTTATCAAAAGCACTGCTTGCAGGCTGGCCATGCTTTGTTTTACAGTTAATCCGTTGCTATTCAAGCATCCACAACAATACCGGCTTTTTTGAGGCATCAAGCTTAATAGAAAGTACCTTAATAAAATCTTTTGAAACCATGGCGCAGCCAAGGCTGTTGCATATAGGCAGGGGGTCGGTTGGCTTATCTGGAACCAAATAATAACTGTGCAGTACAATACACCGGTCAAAAGCATTATTGTTGGTGCTGTCTAACCCATACAATTTGTAGGCAGCGCCAAACCTGCCCGTATATTTATAGCCAACTTTGTATTTACCTTTTGCGCTGCAACCGCAGCCTGGCTGGTTGCTAAACTTTGCGTTGTTTAAAAATGTGGTGTTACAGCTGCCATGTGCCACCAGGCCGCTTATTAAAACATTATCCCTTTTAAGGTCGTACACAAAAAAGCGGCTTTGGCCACTGGGCATGCGCATATCCAGCAAAAAACAAAACTCAGTATTGTAACCCTGCTTTTCCGTAAAGGTTCTTGCTTCAGCAGCAAAATTTTGCAGCCGCTGTAATTCGGCAGTATTGGTAATATGGTTTGTAAAACCGCGGCCATTGTGTGTTGGCAAAAAACTTGTTCCATAGTAGGCAGCGGCAAACAGTACAAAAAACAGGGGGGCAAACAGCAGCAGTTTTTTCATACAGCGGGTTTTTTATTTAGATGCGCAGGGGCTATTTTTCCATAAAAAAAGGCAATTAAAAGGCTACTTTTTTATAACGACAAGCTGCTCAATCTATTATATATGCACGCCTCATTATTCTCACTATATATAGTCTTTTTATTCAAAAAATTTGCAGCCTTTTTCAACAGGCAGTTAATAACTACTTGGGCAGTATTGCCGGTTGGGTTGTAATGTTGTACCCGAATTAGCGGTTACTATAATGTTTGCAGCATTAGTGTATTAAAAGGGAAGGCGGTGTAAATCCGGCACTATCCCCGTAGCTGTAAATCCTAATACCGCAGGCGCGGTATTGCATTCCTGAAATTCAACGGCCACTGTTCCGCAGGGCGGAACGGGAAGGCTTCAGGAGGTTGGGAAAGTCAGAAGACCTGCCGCTTTATTCAAACAAACGTTATCATGCTTTCGGGCGAAAGGCAGGAGAACCGGCTGCTCTTTTTATGGAAATAGCTTTCCTGTTGTAATCAGCGCATCCCCTTTCACCTGCAGGTATCATTATAAAGCATTCATTATTTAATGATTATCGTATGCAGCAAACAGATGAAATTTTATTGAAAGAAAACAAAGACCGCTTTGTTATTCTGCCAATTAACTATCCCAAAGTATGGGAACAATATAAAAAGCACGAAGCCAGCTTTTGGACGGCGGAGGAGATTGATTTAAGCAGCGACCTTAAAGACTGGGCTGCGCTCAACGATGGGGAGCGTCATTTCATCAGCCACATACTGGCTTTTTTTGCCGCCAGCGATGGTATTGTAAACGAGAACCTTGCGGTTAATTTTATGAGCGAGGTGCAGTTGCCCGAGGCAAGGTGCTTTTATGGCTTCCAGATAATGATGGAGAATATCCACTCCGAAACGTACGCCCTGCTGATAGATACTTATATAAAAGACCCTGCTGAAAAACACAGGCTTTTTCACGCCATTGATACAGTGCCTGCTGTTAAAAAGAAAGCAGAATGGGCGCTGCGCTGGATTGAGAACGGCACATTCGCCGAAAGGCTGGTGGCTTTTGCCGCAGTGGAAGGCATTTTCTTCAGTGGTAGTTTTTGTTCCATCTTTTGGTTAAAAAAGCGCGGTTTAATGCCTGGGCTTACTTTCAGTAACGAGCTTATTAGCCGCGACGAAGGTCTGCACTGCGAATTTGCCTGCCTGCTGTACAGCATGCTTAACAATAAACTTACGCAGGAAGCTGTTTATGCTATTGTTGGCGAGGCCGTGCGGATTGAAAAAGAGTTTATTACCGAAGCGCTGCCAGTAGCGTTGATTGGGATGAACGCTAAACTTATGCAGCAGTATATTGAGTTTGTGGCAGACCGCTGGCTGGGCGAGCTGGGTTACCCCAAAATGTTTAATGCCACCAACCCTTTTGACTTTATGGAGATGATTTCGCTGCAGGGTAAAACCAACTTTTTTGAGAAAAGGGTGGGCGATTATCAAAAATCGGGTGTGCTGGGAGGCAGTAAAGATGCACCTGCTTTTTCGCTGGAAGAGGACTTTTAGGCATGCGTGATTTGTGATGATTGATTTGGGAATTGTTTGTAAATATTACTTTTTGGGGGTTAATACAGAGAGAAGGCCTGGCGAAAAAAAAGGATACAAAACCCGAAACAGATGGATAAAACAATTACAAAACAGAACAAAAGCATTTCACATTGGCGTGATTAAAGTTTGCAAAAACTTACCCTGTTGAATAATAAAATAGTTTAAAAATAATTTAGTTGTGGTTGAAAAAACATCACACATCACACTTCAAAAATCACAAATAATATGCTGGTTGTAAAGAGGAACGGAAAAAAGGAATCCGTAAAATTTGATAAGGTAACAGCACGTATTGAGAAACTGAGCTATAGTTTAAGCCCGCTGGTAGATATACACGAAGTGGCCAAAAAAACCATTGAAGGCATTTACGATGGCGTACTTACCACCGACCTGGACAGCCTTGCGGCTGAAACGGCAGCATCGCTTACCACCACCCATCCAGACTATGCAATACTTGCATCGCGCATAGCGGTAAGTAACCTGCATAAAAATACCATTAAAAGCTTTTCGCAAACCATGCGCAAGCTGCACGGTTACACGCATGCCTCCACCGGTAAAAAATTGCCGTTGATTGCCGATGACATCATAGATATTATAAACGAGCATGCCGAAATTTTAGACAGTACCATTATTTACGACCGCGATTTTGGCTTTGATTATTTTGGCTTTAAGACGCTGGAAAAATCGTACCTGCTGCGTATTGATGGTAAAATAGCCGAACGCCCCCAGCACATGTACATGCGTGTGGCCGTTGGTATACATAAAGAGGATATTGACAGTGTTATAAAAACCTATAACCTGATGAGTGAGCGTTGGTTTACGCACGCCACACCAACTTTATTCAATGCTGGTACACCAAAACCGCAAATGAGCTCCTGCTTTTTGCTTACCATGCAGGATGACAGCATTGATGGTATTTACGATACCCTTAAACAAACCGCCAAAATATCGCAAAGTGCGGGTGGTATAGGCCTTGCTATACACAATGTAAGGGCAACAGGCAGCTATATTGGTGGCACCAACGGCACCAGCAATGGCATAATACCCATGCTTAAAGTGTTTAACGATACTGCCCGTTATGTTGACCAGGGCGGCGGCAAACGCAAAGGTGCTTTTGCCATATACCTTGAGCCTTGGCATGCTGATGTATTTGAGTTTTTAGACCTGCGCAAAAACCACGGTAAAGAAGAAATGCGTGCAAGGGACTTATTTTATGCCCTTTGGATACCCGACCTGTTTATGAAACGTGTGGAAGAAAATGGCGAGTGGAGCCTGTTTTGCCCCAACGAAGCACCCGGCATGAGCGAATGTTTTGGTGCTGAATTTGAGGCCCTTTACACACAATACGAAGCAGAAGGCAGGGCCAGGAAAACCATTAAAGCGCAGGACCTTTGGTTTGCCATACTTGATGCGCAAATTGAAACCGGCACACCTTACATGCTGTATAAAGATGCTGCCAACAGCAAAAGCAACCAGCAAAACTTAGGCACCATTAAAAGCAGTAACCTGTGTACCGAAATAATGGAGTATACCGCTGCTGATGAAGTAGCTGTATGTAACCTGGCTTCCATAGCGCTGCCCCGTTTTGTTATAAACGGCACCTTTGACCAGCAGAAGCTTTACGAAGTTACCTACCAGGCTACTGTTAACCTTAACCGCATTATTGATCATAACTATTACCCCGTAGAAGAGGCCCGTAACAGTAACTTGCGCCACCGCCCAATTGGACTGGGTGTACAGGGCCTGGCGGATGTATTTATACTGCTGCGCCTGCCGTTTGAAAGCGAACTGGCCAAAATGTTGAACAAAAACATTTTTGAAACAATCTACTTTGCGGCCATGACAGCCAGTAAGGACCTTGCCAAAGAGCAGGGCGCTTACGAAACATTTGCTGGCTCACCATTGTCAAAAGGCATTTTTCAGTTTGATATGTGGGGTGTAAAACCCGGTGGTTACTGGAACTGGGATGCCCTGCGCGAGGAAGTAATGCAGCACGGTGTACGCAACTCACTGCTGGTAGCACCTATGCCAACCGCCTCCACATCGCAGGTGCTGGGCAACAACGAATGTTTTGAGCCTTACACCAGCAACATATACACCCGCCGTGTACTTAGCGGTGAGTTTGTAATAGTAAACAAACACCTGCTTAAAGACCTGATACACCGTGGCCTGTGGAGCAATACCATGAAAAATAAAATTATTGCTGCCAACGGCTCAATACAACACATTGACGAGATACCTGCTGATATAAAAGAACTGTACAAAACAGTATGGGAAATTAAACAGCGTAACCTTATTGATATGGCTGCCGACAGGGGGGCGTTTATTTGCCAGTCGCAATCGCTAAACCTGTTTGTTGATACGCCAACTACCGGCAAACTAACTTCCATGCATTTTTACGCATGGCGCAAAGGGCTTAAAACAGGTATGTACTACCTGCGTACACAAGCCGCAGCCCAGGCCGTACAATTTACCGTTGAAAAACAGGGCAGTGTTGCCATGGTACCCGTAGTACCTGCACCCACCGGCACCCCCAGCGATGAAGAACTGCTGATGAGCGGTGCCGTGTGCACCATGGAAGAAGGCTGTGTTACCTGCAGCGCATAGCAGCACAACTATTTTTAAATTACCCGTATGTAAAAGCTTTGGTATACCACAGGCTTTACATGCGGGTAATTTTTTTGTGGCAGCCGAACAAAACCCGGCAACCGTTGTTACATTTTGCTAACCAGTTAAGCAACGTTTTAAAAATTGTGTATGAAAGATGTTCAAAGCGTACCGGTATTTCCAAAAAGGGGCCCCCTTTTAAGCTGGGACATTTTTATGAATGGCTACCAAAACATGATGCAGCTAGCGGATGACAGGCAGGCCCTGCTAAAACTGGCTGCTAAAAAAAACTGGCTGCATAATTTTGATTTCAGGGAACATCTTTTTTTAATGAGGGACACTATTGTGGTAACTGATGTACAGCAAAAAATTGTTTTTGCCAGCAGTGCCATGTTTGAAATGAATGGTTATAAACCGGAAGAGGTAATTGGCAAACACCCCAAAATATTCCAGGGTACAGAAACTTCTGTACAAACAAGGGGCTTAATACGCAACAAAATCATCCAGTTGCAGCCGTTTGAAGCAACCGTTATTAATTACAAAAAAAACGGCGCACCCTACAAATGTTACATTAAAGGCTATCCGCTTTTTAACGAAACAAAACAGCTTGTAAACTTTATAGCCTTCGAAAAAGCAGCATAACAGCGCCCTGCCCTCAGCCACTCCAATCGGCCAGCTTTTTGTACACACTTATGCCTTATACTATATATTTGCATCTGTTCTTTAATATAATTTCCACAGAAACAGGGTATAGGTTTTTTTGTTAGCGCAAAAAATTAAAAGGGAACCATGTGTAAATCATGGGCTGTCCCGCAACTGTAAGCATCCTAAAGTTTTATCCAAGCTATGTTCATTGCACCATAACGGTGTGAGAAGAACGGATAAAATGGTGCAAGCCAGGAGACCTGCCATACCTGCTTTTGGTAATACTTCCGGGGATTGAAGTAAGCCAGGTTTCGTTGTTGTATAATATTGCATGCTGCATACAAAGCACTTTTATAAGGTAGTGCCGTTATTGCGGCATGTAAGTATTTATTGCCACGCCCCCTGTATTACATCTTCCTCCTAAGCATTACAATTTTTATTAAAGAGCGTAACAATTTGTTTCACTTTTTAAAAATGTAGTAATGATTACGCACAATTTGGGCTACCCGAGGATTGGCAGCCAACGCGAACTAAAAAAAGCATGCGAGCAGTACTGGCAGGGCAAAACACCGCTTTTCAGCCTGCTGCAAACCGCAAAAAACCTGCGCAGGCAACATTGGCAGTTGCAGAAAGATGCGGGTATTGAACTGATACCCTCCAACGATTTCTCGTTGTACGACCAGGTGCTTGACACAGCCCTGATGACGGGTGCTATACCCCAGCGCTACCACAAACTAATGGAAGAAAAGCAGTTGCCTGAAGCCGACCTGCTTTTTGCTATGGCAAGGGGCTATCAAAAAGATGGCTATGATATTACAGCCATGGAAATGACCAAATGGTTTGATACCAACTACCATTACATAGTGCCGGAGTTTACGGAAGAGCAGTCTTTTTTACTGTTTTCCGAGAAAGTGGTAAAAGAGTTTAACGAAGCCAAAAGGGAAGGTTTTAATACCAAACCAGTGTTGCTGGGGCCGGTATCTTTTTTACTGCTGGGCAAAGAAAAACTTGCCCCAGGGGCAGAAACCGGGTTTAACAGGCTGCACCTTCTAAAAAAAATATTACCAGTGTACATGAAGGTGCTAAAAATGCTGGATGAAAACAATGCCCATTACATTCAGTTTGATGAGCCCTGCCTTTGTTTAAACCTAACTGCCGAGGAGCAGGAGGCCGTCACCTACACCTATACAAAAATACAAAAAGCCTTTCCCGGCCTGCATATTATACTTGCTGCTTACTTTGAGTGTTATGGCCAAAACCTGCAAACGGTATTGTCGCTGCCGGTGCAAACCCTTCACCTGGACCTGATGCGCTGCCCTTCGCAACTGGATGACCTGCTGCAGGCCAACGTGGCTAAATCTTCTATTAACCTCTCCCTCGGGGTGGTAGATGGCCGCAATATCTGGAAGAATGATTTTACCGCCTCTTTACAATTGATTGAAAAGGCTGTTAAAGCGGTGGGCAGGCACAGGGTGTGGATTGCCCCCTCCTGCTCGTTGCTGCATGTGCCTTGCGACCTTACCCTTGAAACAGACGAAAATAACCTGCCAGGCATCATTAAAAACTGGATGGCTTTTGCCAAACAAAAACTGGAGGAAGTAGTTATACTGGCAAAACTGGCCGGAAAAGAGCCTTCGGAAGAGACGCTGCAGCAATTGGCCTTTAATAAACAAGCTGTTTTAAGCCGCAGCACATCTGCAGTTATTCACAAGCAACATATTAAAACCAGAGTAAACAATATTAAAGAACAGGACACCCTTAGTCAAAACGTGTTTGAAATAAGAAAAACAAAACAGCAACAGGTGTTTGCACTGCCGTTGTTCCCCACTACCACTATTGGCTCGTTCCCCCAAACTGCTGAAGTAAGAAGCTGGAGGGCTAAATGGAAAAAAGGGCAAATGACCAATGAGGAATACGATACCTTAATTAAGGCCGAAATTAAAAAAGCCATTGCATGGCAGGAGGAAGCGGGTATTGATGTACTGGTGCATGGCGAATTTGAGCGTAATGATATGGTTGAATATTTTGGGGAACAGCTTGAAGGATTTGTATTTACCCAAAATGGATGGGTGCAAAGCTATGGAAGCAGGTGTGTAAAACCACCTGTAATAGCGGGTGATGTGGAGCGTAAACAGCCGATGACACTTTATTACACACGCTATGCGCAAGGCTTAACAAGTAAACCAGTAAAAGGCATGCTTACAGGGCCGGTAACAATACTGCAATGGAGTTTTGTGCGCAACGACCAGCCCCGCCGCGAAACCTGCATGCAAATTGCCCTGGCCATACGGGATGAAATAGCAGACCTGGAGGCCGCCGGCATAAAAATTATACAGGCCGATGAACCCGCCATACGCGAAGGATTGCCCCTGCGCCAGGAGGGCTGGGAAGCTTACATTAACTGGGCGGTGAAAGCATTTAAGGTGGCCACAGCTGGCGTGGCAGATGAAACACAGGTACATACGCACATGTGTTACGCTGAGTTTAACGATATAATGCCAGCGATTGCCGCCATGGATGCTGATGTTATAACCATTGAAACAAGCCGCAGCCAAATGGAATTGCTTGAGGCGTTTAAAGCATTTAAATACCCCAACGATATTGGGCCCGGAGTGTACGATATTCATTCGCCGCGTGTGCCGGCAACCCATGAGCTTACCGGGCTGCTGTTTAAGGCATTGGAAGTGCTGCCCGCTGAGCAGCTTTGGATTAACCCCGATTGTGGCTTAAAAACCAGGGGCTGGGCCGAAACAAAAGCCGCCGTTGCCGCAATGATTGGGGCAGCAAAACAGTTAAGGGCCGGGGCTTATACCACTGCTGATAAAATATAAACGCTGTTTTTTGTAACAGGCGGCCCGGTAACAGGGTTG
>CAZRDD010000059.1:0-16000 GCA_964598675.1 uncultured Parafilimonas sp. | reverse complement strand
CGGCGAACTGGAAGCAGAAATACTGGAAGACGGGCAGGAAGTTATTTTTTTACCCGGTGGCCGTGGCGGATTAGGCAACAGCAATTTTGCCACCCCTACCAACCAGGTACCGGAACATGCCCAACCCGGCGAAGAGGGTAAAGAGGGCTGGAAAACACTGGAGTTGAAAGTGCTGGCCGATGTGGGCATGGTGGGTTTTCCCAATGCGGGTAAATCAACCCTGCTGTCGGTAATTACGGCGGCAAAGCCCAAAATAGCAGACTATGCGTTTACCACGCTTATACCACAATTAGGCATCGTATCGTACAGGGATAATAAATCGTTTTGTATAGCCGACCTGCCAGGTATTATTGAAGGCGCGGCAGAAGGCAAGGGCCTGGGCCACCGCTTTTTAAGGCATATTGAGCGTAACTCCGTACTGTTGCTGATGCTGCCAGCCGATTGCCCGGACCATAAAAAAGAACTGGATATATTGCTGAACGAGCTGGAGGAATACAGCCCGGACCTGTTGCAAAAAGAGTTTTTAATTGCCATTACCAAAAGCGATATGCTGGATGATGAATTGAAAGCAGGCATTGAAAACGACCTGCCTTCAAACATACCGCATGTATTTATATCATCATTAACCGGCAAAGGCATTACCGAACTGAAAGACCAGTTATGGCAACTGCTTAATAAAAACGTAGATACTATTCTACAAATCAAACATGGTTAAGGCTTCTTTCCAGTTGTTTATGCGCTCGTACTGGGTAAAGTGAATATTGTGGGGCGCAGTAAACATAATGGGCCTGCCACTAAAAACGGATAGGTTAAAATCGTGGTCATCAATCAGCACATCGCCTTTTAATACGCTTTTGTCGCCACAAAGTATTCTGCGCTTCCAGTGTATAAAGGGAAAATGCTCGTCTAACCATTCGTATTTTTCGTACAGGGAGTGTTTAAATTCCATGGCGGCGGAGGCTATGTAAACTTCGTGCCTGTTATTAAGTTCGGCAAGCACTTCTTTGGCACCATCTATCACGGGCAAGTCTTTAAAAAAGCCTGGCTGGTGTGGGTAGTTCAACACCGTTTGCCTGTGTTCTGCCGGTACAACATTGGCCAGTTTACTGCCCATAAACTGCTCTTCCTTAAAACGAACGCCAAAATCGCGCTCGTACCAGTCAATAAAGCGCGATATAGCATCGGCCATTACTTCATCCATGTCAACAAGTATTCTCATAATTGCAGGTTGGTTAAGGTGTTAAAGATAATACGCTAAGCCCAAACAAACGGCGGTTTGCGCCACTCATTCATCTAATAGTAACATTAACAGTGTGGTTATCAGGCAAGTGCTTCAATTACTTTTGCAAACAACCCGCTTAGTTTAACATCCGCTTTAGCGGCCACCGCAATAATTTCGGCCAGGCTTACAGGCTTTAAATTGTCGGGGTCGCACTCATCGGTAATAACACTTACCGCCGCACAAGGTATGCCGCACTGGTTGGCAACAACTACCTCCGGCACCGTACTCATGCCCACAATATCGGCCCCAATTACTTTAAGGTAACGGTATTCGGACCTGGTTTCAAGGTTGGGCCCCATTACTGAGGCGTACACGCCTGTTTTAAGGTTAATACCAAGCGTGGCGGCATGTTTTGCAAGCATTGCCGAAAGTGCCGTATTGTAAGGGCTGCTCATATCAGGAAAACGGTCGCCAAAAGCAGCATCATTCAGGCCGCGTAGTGGGCTTTCGGGCTGCAGGTTTATATGGTCATCAATCAGCACCAGGTCGCCTTTTTTATAATCAAGGTTAATGCCTCCCGCCGCATTGCTTAGTAATAAATACTGTACCCCAAGCTCCTTCATAATCCTTATGGGGAAGGTAACCTGCGGCATGCTGTAGCCCTCATAATAATGAAAACGCCCCTGCATGGCCAGCACCTGCGTTTGCCCAATTTTACCATAAATAAGGTTACCCTTATGAAACTCAACCGTTGAAACCGGAAAGTTTGGAATATGGCTGTAGGGTATTGTTTTTTCAATGGTTATTAAATTAACCAGTTCGCCAAGGCCGGTGCCCAATACAATGCCTGTTTTTGGGGCTGTAATGCCCTGTTGCCGCAGCCAAGTTGCGGTTTCGGTTATTTGCTGTTTATAATTATGCATAAATAGTTTAATTATACTAAACGCCCGTTTAAAGCTGTAATTTAACGGCTGTTACCTTACAACAATCGCTTTTTGCCGTTGTTTGGTTAAAATACGCCGTTAATTGGGCAAAAAACTCCCGAAAAATTGTACCGTAATTTTTCTAACTTAGTTGGCCCAATTCCACGGGTTGAATATTTAAGGGTAAAAATAAACGTTTGCTGTATTAAACCATTTCCTGCATGAAAGCCATTGGCCTTTTTAGCTGTATAATTGTTGCACTGGTTGTTTTTATGTACTCCTGCCAAACAGGCCCGGCAGGTACAAAAAACGAGGTGAGCTATAATTTTGATATCCGCCCAATACTTTCGGATAAATGTTTTGCCTGCCACGGCCCCGATGCCAACAAACGCAAAGCCCATCTGCGGCTGGATATTGGCGACTCTGCCCTGCTGCCGCTTAAAGAAACCAAAGGTGCTTTTGCCATAGTACCCGGCGACCCGGATAAAAGCGAACTGTTTAAACGGATAAGTTCAGCCGACCCCACTTACCAAATGCCCACACCACAATCGCACCTGGGTTTACTTAATGAAGACCAGGTGGCCATTATTAAAAAATGGATACAGCAAGGTGCCAAATACGAGCGCCATTGGGCATTTACTATCCCCAAAAAAAGCCCCTTGCCCGAAGTGGACGATAAAAAATGGGTGAAAAATGAGATAGATTATTTTACCCTTGCTAAAATGAGCCAGAAGGGCCTGAAGCCAAACGAAGAGGCTGATAAGGAAAGACTGTTGAAACGGGCATCGCTGGATATTACCGGCCTGCCGCCCTCTATTGAAATGATGGATGCCTTTTTAAAGGATAACAGCGCAGAGGCGTACGAAAAAGTGGTTGACAAGTTATTGGCCAGTAATGCTTATGGTGAAAAAATGGCCGTGCATTGGCTGGATGTTGCCCGCTATGCCGACAGCTACGGCTACCAGGACGATAACATACGCACACAATGGCCCTGGCGCGATTGGGTGATACACGCCTTTAATAACAACCTGCCCTACGACAAATTTTTAACCTGGCAGGTGGCGGGCGATATGCTGCCCAACGCCACTAAGGAGCAGGTGTTGGCAACAGCGTTTTTCCGTAACCACAAATACACCGAAGAAGGGGGCGTTATACCCGAAGAATACAGGATTGAGTATATATTAGATAAAACCAAAACCTACGGGCGCGGTATATTGGGTGTTACCATTGAGTGTGCGCAGTGCCACGACCATAAATACGACCCCTTTAAGCAAAAGGACTATTACAGCCTGTTTGCCTTTTTTAATAACACAAAAGAGGTTGGTTACGAGGGCGATGTGTCTGTATCAAAACCGGCCAAAAACCCTTTGCTTACCATTAGCGACAGCGACAGAAACACGTTGATGCGCTTTATTAACTTTAAAGATACTGGCAAGTTAACCGTATCGGTACTGGGCGAGCTGGATACCATGCGCAAAACATATATTTTGAAAAGAGGGGTATACGATGCCCCTTCGGTGGAAGTTAAGGCCAATGCGCTGCCTGCGGTAATGAACTACGATACCACGCAATACCCCCGCAACCGCCTGGGCCTGGCTGCCTGGACGGTGAGCAAAACCAACCCATTAACCGCCCGCGTATTTGTAAACCAAATGTGGCAGGAGTTTTTTGGAAGGGGCATAGTAAAAAGCACCGGCGACTTTGGCATGCAGGGCGACTTGCCCAGCCACCCGGAGCTACTTGACTGGCTGGCGGTTGATTTTATGGAACATGGCTGGGATATTAAACGCCTTATAAAACAACTGGTAATGAGCGCCACCTACCGGCAGAGCGCTAAAACCAACGAAGAAAAAATTAAAAAAGACCCTGAAAATATTTACCTGTCGCACGGGCCCCGTTACCGCATTGCTGCCGAGTTTATGCACGACCTTGTACTTTCCAGCAGCGGGCTGCTGGTGCGTACCGTTGGCGGGCCCAGCGTAAAACCTTACCAGCCAAAAGGTTTATGGGAAGCAGCCTCCTCCGGCAGGGGGGTGCTGGCCACCTACAAGCAAGACCATGGGGAAGACCTTTACCGCAGGGGCATGTACACCTTTATTAAGCTTACCGTACCGCCGCCGTCAATGGGCATATTTGATGCCAGTAACCGCGACCAGTGCGAGGTGAAACGCAGCAAAACAAACACCCCCTTACAGGCACTGGTAATGATGAACGACCCAACGGTGCTGGAAGCATCGCGCGTGCTGGCGCAAAGGCTGCTGGCCGAAAACTCAGCGCCAGGCGATAAAATAGCCAAAGCCTTCCGGCTGATTGTTTGCCGTAAAGCTGCGGATAAGGAACTAACGATTTTACAGGGTTACTTTCAGGACCAGCTACAACTGTTTAAACAAAAGCAACTGGATGCTGGTGCCACATTAGCTGTTGGCGAGTACCCGCAGGATGGTAAGCTGGATGCCAATACAACGGCCGCTTTAATGAAAACTATTGAGGCGATATACAACCTGGAAGAAGCGATTGAAAAAACATAAACGGCGATTTGGAAGGATTGCCTGGATGAAATAGATGAATCAAACCACAAGTACCCACGCCACTTTGAGACTTGTGAACTTATAAACGTTTGAAACTTTTATATGAATAAAGAAATTTTGGAACACGGCCTTAGCTTAAACCGCAGGCGCTTTTTATCGAAGATGAGTATGGGGCTGGGCAGCATTGCCTTAGGCTCGCTGCTTATACCCGACCTGTTTGGCAAAAGCGCTGAGGAAGCCGTAATAACCGGGCTGCCGCATTTTGCACCAAAGGCAAAGCGCGTTATATACCTGTTTCAAAACGGTGCGCCATCGCAGTTAGACCTGTTTGATTATAAACCGCTTCTGCAAAAAATGCAGGGGCAGGACCTGCCCGCCAGCATTCGCAACGGGCAGCGCTTAACGGGTATGACGGCCGGGCAGGACCATTTTCCACTGGCGGGCACCGTGTTTCAGTTTGGGGAGTACGGGCAGGCAAGGGCACACATCAGCGAGCTGTTGCCCTATACCGCCGGTGTGGTGGATGACCTGTGCATAATAAAAAGTATGTATACCGAGGCTATTAACCACGACCCTGCACTTACTTTTTTTCAAACAGGTGCGCAGGTGGGCAACCGGCCCAGTATGGGGGCCTGGTTAAGCTACGGCCTGGGCAGCGAAAACAAAAACCTGCCTGCATTTTGCGTACTGCTGTCTAAAGGCAAAGGCAACGGCCAGGGGGTTTATGCCAAACTGTGGACGAATGGCTTTTTAGATTCTATACACCAGGGGGTGCAGTTTAGCAGTGGCGAAAACCCGGTATTATACCTTAATAACCCTAATGGCATGGATAAAGCCGACAGGCGCAGGATGCTGGATAAACTGGGCGAGATGAACGAACTGTCGTTTAAGGAGTTTGAAGACCCGGAGATTCATGCAAAAGTGCAGCAGTACGAAATGGCCTACCGCATGCAAACTGCCGTACCCGAAATAACCGATATGAGCAAGGAGCCGGAATCGGTAATAAAACTATACGGTCCAGATTGCTTAGTGCCAGGCACCTTTGCAGCCAATTGCCTGCTTGCAAGAAAGCTTAGCGAGAATGGGGTGCGTTTTGTACAACTATACCACCAGGGTTGGGACAGCCACGGCAACCTGCCCAATGAAATAAAGGGCCAGTGTAAAGATGTTGACCAGGCAAGTGCCGCACTTATTACCGACCTTAAGCAAAGGGGCATGCTGGATGAAACCCTTGTTATTTGGGGTGGCGAGTTTGGCCGCACCAACTATTGCCAGGGCAAACTAACCAAAGAAAGCTATGGCCGCGACCACCACCCGCGCAGCTTTACCATTTGGATGGCAGGCGGCGGTGTAAAACCCGGCGTGTATGGTGAAACAGATGATTTTGGGTACAACATTGTAAAAAATCCGGTGCATGTACACGATTTTCATGCAACGGCAATGGCGTTGCTGGGACTTGACCACGAAAAATTAACCTTCCGCAGCCAGGGGCGCAGGTACCGCCTTACCGATGTGGCAGGCACGGTGGTGAAGGATATTATTGCGTAATGATACTCAATACCTGCGGGGAGCAAATAGATTGGTGTTAAGATGTTTATTACGTTGAAGTTTTAGGGAAATGATAAGACAACATGAGATAAGCCCATAAAAGAAACAACCGTTGAAGGGAGTGACACAACGAAGCTGAACAGCATTACTACAGCCGGTAACAAAAATGAGAAAACCAAAAATTGCAGCTATATGAACAGGAGAAAATTTGTACAACAGTCTGCACTTGGGGCAGGCAGCTTTTTAATTATGCACGATTTGTTTGCCAAACCCAAAGGCAAAGTGTACGGCTATAACCAAATGCAGTACACACTTGATACTGAATGGAGCAAGGCCGATGCAAAGCTTTTTCCGGTAAACGACTGCCACGAAATGGTGCAGGATAAGCACCACCGCATAATACTGCTTACCAACGAAACAAAGAACAATGTAATGTTCTACAACACAAAGGGTAAGCTGCTGCAAACCTGGGGGCATGAGTTTCCGGGGGCACATGGTTTAACACTGCACAGCGAAAATGGCACTGAGTACCTGTACATTACCGATACCGTTAAAAACCAGGTGTATAAAACCACTATGGATGGCACCATACTGCTTACCATAAACCCGCCTATGGACCAGGGCATTTACAAAAAGAAAGAAGAGTTTGTACCAACAGAAACCACCATTGACGAAAACGGCGACATTTTTATTGCTGATGGTTATGGTGCACAGTACATTTTGCATTACGACAGCACCGGCAAACTGAAAAACTATTTTGGTGGCCGTGGCGAGGGGGATATTCATTTAGACAATGCTCACGGTATTTGCTTTGACAGGCGCACACCGCAAACCACCCTGTTAATTACCGACCGTACACGCAATTGCTTTAAACGTTTTACGCTGGATGGCCAGTTGCAGGAGGTGATACATTTACCCGGTGCCTGCGTGTGCCGCCCGGTGGTACATGGCGATTATTTGTACGCCGCGGTACTCCGCTCGCCCGACCTGGGTGCTGAAAACAGCGGCTTTGTTACCATACTGGATAAGGATAATAAAGTGGTAAGCAATATTGGCGGCACCGAGCCTCAGTATGTTGATGGCAAGCTTCAGCCGATGAAACAGGCCGATAAAATATTTAAAAACCCGCATGATGTATGTGTAGACAGGGACGAAAACCTGTATGTAGCGCAATGGGCCTCTGGCAAGGTGTATCCTTATAAATTAAGAAGGGTTTAACCGCCTTTTTCTTTTCCGCCCCTGTTCACGTTCTTTGGCGAAAAACGGGGCGGAACATATTGTGTTGCTACGGCCGGGGTAAATATTACTGCCGGGGTAGTACGATGGTTGCTTTTGTATTGTACCAGGCATTTTATGGTTTTACTATTTGCATGTTTATCTGTTAGCCCAAAAACAAACTGCTTAAATGAAGTTTAAAAATATTGCTGCTGCCCTGCTGTTTCCGTTAAACGCTTTACTGTTGTTCTTTTTAATTGTTGAGGGCAAACTGGTTATACCGGCATGGTTGCAGGTATTTGGCAGAATGCATCCACTGGTACTGCATTTCCCCATCGTGCTTATTTTATTGTACGCAGCGGTATTATTGCTGGCCCCCAAAGCGGTTAAAACTGAAAACTGGTATAATACCATATTGCAGGTGTTGTTGCTTTCATCAGCTTTTACGGCAGCGGCCACAGCGCTAATGGGCTTGCTGCTCTCCCGCGAGGCGGGTTACGATGCTGATACCGTTGTATGGCACAAATACCTGGGGGCTTTAACTTCTTTCGCTTTGTTTGGGTTGTACAGCTACCGCAACCAGTTGCAGCAAAAGCCGGTTGTGCTAAACCTGTGTACAGGCATTACTTGTATTATACTGTTGTGGGGTGGCCATTTGGGCGGCGATATTACCCACGGCAACAACTTTGTACTGGCACCAGTTACGCACGATGTTAAAAAACCCGCCGTAGCACTGGAAGATGCTTTTGTGTTTAACGACCTGGTAATGCCCATTTTTGAGGCCAAATGCCTGCAATGCCATAACAGCAGCAAAAGCAAAGGCGACCTGGTGATGGAAACAAAAGAGCTTTTATTAAAAGGCGGCAAAGATGGCAAGCTTTGGGATGTTACCCAGCCAGACCTGGGCCTGCTTATGAAGCGCATACACCTGCCGCTTGACGAAAAAGAACACATGCCACCCGATGGCAAGGCCCAGCTTACTGAAACTGAAATAGCCATTTTATATGCCTGGATAAAAACAGGGGCCAATTTTGATAACAAGGTGCTGGCCCTGCCGGAGGGCGATACCCTGCGGGTACTGGCCGCCAAAACGCTAAAGCAGAGCGCCGATGAGCAGTTTGACTTTGCCGTCGCCAGCGATAAAGACATTCAAAAATTAAACAATAACAACAGGGTAATTACGCCGCTGGCGTTAGGCTCGCCTGCACTGGCCGTAACTTTTTACAATAAACCGTTTTACAATACCAAAGCCCTGGAAGAACTTAAAAGCATTGGCAACAACATAACCGAGCTTAACCTGGACAATATGCCGGTTAAAGATGAAGACCTGCAGATTATTGGCGGCTTTACCAACCTGCGCAAACTGGTGTTAAACAATACGGCCATAACAGGCGCCACCCTGGGCCAGCTTAAAAATTTGGCCAATGTAAAAACCATATCACTGTCTGGCACCACCGTAAAGGCAGACCAGCTTGCTGCGCTACAGCCCCTGCCCAAGTTAAAACATGTGTATTTATGGAATACAGAAGTGCAGGAGGCCGATGCGAAAAAGCTTGCCCAAAAAAGCAACAGCATTACCTGGTTTACAGGCTTTAAAGGCGATAATGTTATTTTAAAACTTACCACCCCCACCTTACAAAATGAGCAGATTGTAATAACCCAACCGGTAAAACTGCAATTAAAAAATTATATACGGGGTGCCAGCATACGCTACACTACCGATGGAAAAGACCCCGACAGTACCACCTCTGCACTGTACGATACCAATGTTGTTATAAACGATAACCTTACTATTAAAGCAAAAGCCTTTAAACCCGGGTGGATTAGCAGCGATATTGTAGAGCAGCACTTTTTTAAAAGCACTTACGTGGCAGACAGCGCCGTTTTATTAACCCCCACTGATGCAAAATATAAAGGCACAGGTGGCAAAACACTGATTGATAAAGACAAAAGCGACCTGAGTTTTGGCAATGGCAAATGGCTGGGTTACCGCGATAACGATATGCAGGTGCTGCTGTTGTTTAATAACCCGGTAAAAGCACAAAGCGTAACCTTTAGTACCTTAATGAATGTGGGTGGCTATATTTTTCCACCCACCAGTGTACAGGTATGGGGCGGTATGGATGCAGCCCATTTAACGCTGCTGGGTACCATAACCCCGGCACAGCCAACAAAGGATATGACGGTGGCACAAAACCTAAGCCTGCAATGCAATTTTGCCCCAACTGAACTTAAGTACATAAAATTTTTGGCAACGCCTGTACACAAACTGCCCGATTGGCATGCTGGTAAAGGCGAGAAAGGTTGGGTGTTTATGGATGAAGTGTTTGTAAACTAACACCCAACCTTACTGTAAGGGGCTACCTGTCTGTTACCTCAACTATTAAAAACTTAAGGTAATTGGTATTTTCCATGCCCCAAATAATTGGGTGGTCGCTGGCCTGCGCCCTAAAAGTAACCTGGCGTATTTTTTTACGGGCATCTTTAGCGGCCATATCAATGGTTTGTAAAAACAACTCGGGCGATACCAGGTTGGTACAACTGCTGGTAACCAAAAAGCCACCATTTTTTACCAGCTTCATGCCACGCAGGTTAATTTCTTTATAACCGGTTATGGCTTTTTGTATATTCTCGCGGCTTTTAGTAAAAGCGGGAGGGTCAAGCATTACAACATCATACTGCCTGCCATCTTTTGCCCAGCCTTTAAGTACATCAAAAGCGTTTACCGCTTCAAAACGGCAAACTTTATCCAGCCCATTCAAAGCCGCATTGCGGTTAGCCTGCTCAACTGCGTTGTCGGATATATCAATACCCAAAACACTTTTGGCACCGTAATGCGCCGCATGTATTTCAAACGTACCGGTATAGGTAAAAGCACCAAGCACATCTGCATCCTTCACAATATGCCTTATGGCACGGCGGTTATCCTGCTGGTCTAAAAAATAGCCTGTTTTTTGGCCATTTTTAATATCAACATAAAACTTAAGGCCGTTTTCCTGTATGGTAATAGTCGTATCAAACGGTGCAGATAAAAACCCTTTTTGCTGTGGCAACCCCTCCAACTCCCTAACCGGCACATCATTACGCTCATAAATGCCTTTGGGGTTAAAAAGGGTTTCCAGTGCTTTTACTATAGCGGGCTTCCAGGTATCCATACCCAACGATAATGTTTGCAAAACAAAATAGTCGTTAAACTTATCAATAATCAGGGCGGGCAAATAATCGGCCTCGCCAAACACCAGGCGGCAGTTTTCGGTATAACCTGTTTTTTGGCGGTACTGCCAGGCTTCCTGTATACGGCGTAAAAAAAAGGCCTCGTTTATATCTTCTTTTTTGCGGGTAAGCAACCGCACGGTAATCTGGCTTTGCTGGTTTACATAGCCTTTGCCCGCAAATGAGCCATCGGCGTAAAAAACATCGGCAGTGCCACCAGGCTGTATATCACCGGTAATTTTCTCTATTTCGTTGTTATAAATCCAGGGGTGGCCGTTGGCAATACGCAGGGCTATCCTTTTCTTAAGGTAAACATTCATGCCGCAAAGATAACATGACTTGCCAGACGTTGCAAACTGCCAATTTTTCCCATTACCTTGCCTTGGCAAATTATTTGAACACTATTACCGCTAACTATATATACCATGGAAAATAAAGATTTTAACGATAACACGCAGAAAACTGCGCCAGATTTGTCGGATATGGCTTTTGCAACTGACGAAAATGCAGCGGGCACTAATTTTTTAGATACCCAGGTGGAAGAAGAAAGCGTAATAGAAAAATTGAATGGCGAGCTGGCGGAGCAAAAAGACAAGTACCTGAGGCTGTTGGCCGAGTTTGACAATTACAGGCGCCGCACCGCTAAGGAAAACCTGGAACTGAGGCAAACTGCTGCAAAAGATGTTATTACCAGCTTACTGGATGTGCTGGACGACAGCGAGCGTGCAGAAAAACAAATAGCAAAAACCGAAGATGCCGCCCAAATAAGGGAAGGCGTAAAGCTGGTTTTTGATAAGCTGCGCAAAACATTACAGGCCAAAGGCGTAAAAGCTATGGAAAGCATTAATACCACCTTTGATGTGGAAAAACACGAGGCTATTACCGAGATTACAGCGCCTAACGAAAAGCTGGCAGGTAAAGTGCTTGATGAAGTGCAGAAAGGGTATTATTTAAACGATAAACTGATACGTTTTGCAAAGGTGGTTGTAGGTAAATAACAACGCTTTTAAATAATCAATTCAACAATAAAGCACCCCGGGGGAGGGTGAGTAAAAAACTGCCCCTTTTGTCCGAAAGGGCTCCCCCGGAGGGTTAAGGTTATGAAAAAAGACTACTACGAAATATTGGGTGTTGCAAAAACGGCTTCTGCCGATGAGATAAAAAAGGCTTACCGCAAAGTAGCCATGCAATTTCACCCCGACCGTAACCCGGGCGACAAAGCCGCTGAAGACAAATTTAAAGAAGCAGCGGAGGCGTACGAAGTGCTTAGCGATACCGATAAGCGCGCTAAGTACGATCGTTTTGGCCACCAGGCATTTGCACCCGGCTCCGGCGGTTTTAGCGGTGGAGGTGCCAGCAATATGGACGATATCTTCAGCCAGTTTGGGGATATTTTTGGC
The DNA here is from genome assembly GCA_964598675.1 of uncultured Parafilimonas sp. Classification (GTDB taxonomy): domain Bacteria; phylum Bacteroidota; class Bacteroidia; order Chitinophagales; family Chitinophagaceae; genus JABDFW01. Next base: position 3,951 of record CAZRDD010000059.1, on the reverse strand, counting down.
GATGATGTATTTGGCAGTTTTTTTGGCGGCGGAGGTGGCAACCGGCGCGGTGGCGGCGGCAGGCCCAGGGGGGTACGCGGCAGCAACCTGCGCGTTAAAATGAAGCTTACCTACGAGGAAATAGCCAAAGGCGTAAACAAGAACATTAAAGTTAAAAAATACGTTGGCTGTAATACCTGCGGTGGCAGCGGTGCCAAGGATAAAGGCAGTGTGCAAACCTGCCAAACCTGCGGCGGCAACGGCCAGGTACGCAAAGTAACAAATACGTTTTTAGGCCAGATGCAAACTGTAACAACCTGCCCTACCTGTAATGGCGAAGGCACCACCGTTACTGCAAAATGCGGAAGCTGTAAAGGCGAAGGCCGCGTGTTTGGCGAGGAAACCGTTAGCGTGGATATACCAGCAGGTGTGCAGGAAGGCATGCAGCTTAGTCTTAGCGGCAAGGGCAACATGGGCGAGCGCGGCGGCGCACCCGGCGACCTGATTATTTTGGTAGAAGAAGAACCACACAAGGAACTGCAGCGCGAAGGCTTAAACGTAGCTTACGAACTGCATGTTACTTTTTCTGAAATTGCTTTTGGCACCACCGTTGAAGTACCCACTATTGACGGGCGCGCAAAAATTAAAATTCCGGCAGGCACACAAAGTGGCAAAATTTTCAGGTTAAAGGGCAAGGGTTTCCCCGAAGTAAATGGGTATAACCGTGGCGACCAGCTGATACACGTAAATGCGTGGACACCGCAGCACCTTACCGAAGAAGAAAAAGCAATGCTTGAAAAGCTTAACAACAGCCCCAACTTTAAACCGCAACCAACCAAAAGCGATAAAAGCTTTTTTGAGAAGGTAAAAGAGGTATTTTCCTGATAACAGGTTTATAAACAATCAATAATACACCGGCCAAACAAACCGGCAGTTAAATAACTGCAAGGCTGTTTGGCCGGTATTTTTTATAATTTTTCCAGTGCAGTAACGCTTATTTCAACATTAACACCCCTGGGCAGGCCTTTAACCGCAACGGTTTCGCGGGCAGGATAAGCGCCGCTAAAATAACTGCCGTATACTTCGTTTACCTCTGCAAACAACCCCATATCGCTTAAAAAAATGGTGGTTTTTACAATATGGTCAAACGTAATGCCCGCTTCGTCCAGCACGGCCTTTAAGTTGGCCATTACCTGGTGTGCTTCATCTTTAATACCGGTGGTAACCACCGCGCCTGTGGAAGGTACTATGGGTACCTGGCCGCTTATAAAAACCAGGCCGCCTGCTTTTACAGCCTGGCTGTATGGGCCAATAGGTGCAGGTGCATTTACTGTGTTGATGATTTGTTTTGACATGCTTATTTTGTGTTTATACTAACGTGAGATTTTATAAAATTTATTTGCTCAAGATTCAATTTATCTGCTTTGACAATAAATGCGTAGAGGTCGGAGGTATATATCAGCAAAAAACCATCCACTTGCTCAATTCTGTTTACATATTCCCAGGCAATAAAGCCCTCTGCCCCTTTTAACTTGTAATAAACCTTCTCATCATCAAATACAAATAACCTGCTTTGGTGAAACATTTTGTTTGACGCGTAATGTTTTGCAGGTGCATTTACAGCTGATACCGGTATGGAAATACCGAACATAAGAAAAACCAAAAACAAGGCCTGCAACGATTCGTCAAGTGCTGTTATTACACCAAACCATTGTAAACAAAGCATTATTAGACTAAGGGGGCCTGCAAAAATAACCAGCTTTACAAATTTTCTTTTGAAGGTAAGTCTCAGGCTAAGTTTTTTATATTCTTCAAGGGTTAAAAAGGTTTCTGTTTCAAAGGTCATGTAAATGCTTTTTAAAATGCAAATTGCGGTATTTCCTTCACCCATCCAACCTATTTTTGCAGGCCGGGCAAACCTGCATGTGGCAAAAATGTTACACACAGGTAAACCGCGGCATAAAGCATTGTTCACCAAAAACCAGGCAGCAACGCACAACCGTAAGTGGTTATGTTGTTGTATTGCAGGTAATGCAATTTATTATGGCTATTATTTTAAACATAGATACAGCAACTGAGCTGGCAGGCGTTTGCCTTAGCCACGATAACGATATTTTGGCCACCGAAGAAACGGAAGGCCAAAAAAGCCATGCATCGTTTATACAACCTGCCATACAAAAGGTACTACAAACAGCAGGGCTAAATATTAAGGATGTTGATGCGGTGGCTGTAACCGGTGGGCCCGGCAGTTATACCGGGCTAAGGGTAGGCTTATCTACCGCCAAAGGGCTATGTTATGCGCTTAGCAAGCCGCTTATTATGGTAAATACACTTGAGGTAATGGCTTTTGCTGCTATTGCTGAAAATAGCGTCCACAGCAACAACGCACTGTTTTGCCCCATGATTGATGCCCGCCGTATGGAAGTATTTACTGCACTGTATACCCCAGGGCTTCAACTTGTTATGCCCCCCGCAGCAATGATACTTGACGAAAACAGCTTTGCCGCCGAACTTGCCAATAACACCATTATATTTTCGGGCAATGGCAGCCTCAAAGCGGGCATTATAAAACACCCCAATGCCATATTTGCAAATACCGGGTACAATGTAAACAAATTAGCTACTTTAGCGTTGTTGTGTTATAAGGCATCAAAATTTGAAGATATTGCTTATAGTGAACCGTTCTACCTTAAAGAATTCTATAAAAAAGCTTAAAAAAAATTAAATCTGTTTTAAAATTGGCTTTGTTAAGATAATGTTAGAATAAAGTAGCGCATTATTACGATATTTTTACATTTGAGAGAATAGTAAACCAAATCAACAGGCTTAAATATCAAACCAGCAATGAATAATCATGCACAGGTTGCAGTAATCACCGATGCAGGCTCAAATGAAAATGTAAGGATAGATTTCCTTCACATGAAAAAAGCCTCCATGATATTGCGCGCCCTTAACCACAAATTGCGTCAGCAAATAATAAAACTGCTGGACGAGCATCAAAAAATGACGGTTACCGAAATTTATGTAAAACTAAGGCTTGAACAATCGGTAGCATCGCAACACTTAGCCATATTGCGCCGTGCCGGTATAGTAGGTACACGCCGCGAAGGAAAGTTTATTTATTACGCTATTAACTACGTGCGTGTAAAAGAAATAAGCCATTTTGTGGAAGAGTTTCTTAAGTAGTATTTTTTGTTTTTTGTGTCAGCTGTTAATATTGTTCCCGTAACGCCTAACTGTTCAGATATTGCACAAGGGTAGCACGTAACTTCAATTATAACATCTATAACATCTCCCGTTTTTGTCGCTGCATTCGCCTTGCCTATCTTTGCATAAATTGATAGAATATGTATATACAGCAATTGTATACAGGGTGTTTAAGCGAAGCCGCCTATTACATTGAAAATAATGGGGAAGCGGCTGTTATTGACCCAATGAGGGATATTGAAACATACCTGCAGCTTGCACAAGAAAGAAAAACGGTTATCAAATATATTTTTGAAACACATTTTCATGCAGATTTTGTAAGCGGCCATATTGACCTGAGCAAAGCTACCGGTGCACCTATTGTATACGGCCCCGAAACAAAAGCCGATTTTGATGTACATATAGCCACCGATGGTGAAAAGTTTACGCTGGGCAATATTACTATTGAAGTGCTGCACACCCCTGGCCACACACTGGAGAGTGCCTGCTACCTGCTGAACGATGAAAGCGGCAGCCCTTATGCAGTATTTACCGGCGATACCCTTTTTGTGGGCGATGTTGGCCGGCCCGACCTTGCGCAGGATGGCAACCAGCTTACAACAGAGGCACTTGCCGGTATGCTTTACAACAGCCTGCAAACCAAAATTGTGCCTTTGCCAGATAATGTTATTGTTTACCCGGCGCATGGCCCCGGCAGCAGTTGCGGCAAAAACCTGGGCCCCAATACACAAAGCACCGTTGGTGAAGAAAAGCAAACCAATTATG
>CAZRDD010000058.1:9005-16111 GCA_964598675.1 uncultured Parafilimonas sp. | reverse complement strand
TAAGCCGCCCGTTTATCATTACGGTTACGCCCGATTTTCCGTTTAAATAAATATTGCCTTTATCGTCAATATTTATACCAGGCGATTTTTGCAGTACCTCCAGCGCGCTTGATGCGGCACTTAATATATTGTTTTCAACATTCACCACTATCTTATCCAGCTTAAGTTCAATAAAAGGCTTTTGGGCTACCACAACCACATCTTTAAGGGCGTTTGGTTTTGCTTTTAGCCGCAGCACATCAACACTTATTGTTTCAGTACTTGCTGCGGCATGAGTTATATCAGCAAAAGCTTGCTCATAACCCAGTGTGTATGCTATTATTGCATAACGGCCCTGCTTTATATGTATAAAACTGTATTTACCTAAAGTATCGCTTACCGTGGTTTTAACCAGCGATGAGTCGGCAGCGTTTACAAGCTCTACAGCTACGCCAGGCATGGGCTTATTAAGTACATCGGTAATTGCACCGGTAATGGTAATACCGGTGCCGCCTTGCTGCTGGCTAAATATTTTGCCCAATGCAACAAGTATAAAAACAATTATTATAAATACCTTTTTGCCCATAAATAGCACCTGGGTTAAACCTTTTTTAAATGTGTTTGCACTGCCATTTTTCTGCAAGCTCAAGTAAAGGAAGCATCATCTTTTTTAAACATAATAGTGCTATGCTTCCTTTTTAATTAGTAGCAAACAATTGCAATTAAGTAACAGTTTTTTTATGAATCTTTGTCACTATCGCTGTCGCTGGTGCCATCAGAATCGGCTCCGTTTGAATAAGAGGCTGATGATGATGTGCCAGCGCTGCTTGAACCGCCGCCTGCTGTTGTGGCTTCAACAAAACCACCAAGTACTTTGCTCAATTCCCTCTCAGAAAGCGGAGTAATATCCAGCTTCTGCAGTTTTAATTTTTTGATTTCCATAATTTTTGATTTTTTGATTCAGTTTTCCCTACTCTGTTTGGGCTTTTCGGGTTCCGCCCATGTTGCGCAACAATATGTTTAAAGGCCCCGCCTTTTGTTTATTACTTAGTCTTGCCACTGCCCGGTATAAGGGTTGTAGCTGCATTTTGCAGGCTTTGCATACAAATCGCCTGCTGTTTTAGTATAAGCCCTGCAATCGGTGCATATATACCTGTACTCACAATCTTTGCAAACCTCAATTTTATCCTTATTAATGTTCCAGATGCTTTTAAACCCTGCGTTTAAAGCAACCTCCTGTAACGATACCGTGCTTACATGCCCATAGGATGTTGCCATGGATGGGCAATTTTTTATTTCACCGTTTTCATCAACGGCTATCTTCCGGTTTAAGCAGCCATTAAAATGTATGTTTTCAGTAAGCGTACCCAGTGTGGGTATGTTAAATGATTTGCTGTTGATGATACCGCATGCACTGCACGAGCTGATGGGCTGCTTTATATACATAATAAACCCAAGCCCCAAATCAATAATACCTTTAAGCGGTTCATTTTTAACCAGGTTGTTAAAGGGTGATGAATGTACCGTAATGGTTATGAGCGGATATTTTTTCATGATACCCTCTATTGCCTCGTGGCTAAGTTTTTCTTCATCGTATTTTGTTATGATTTGTATGTTTCTAAAATGCTTGTTCTCGGTACAGGATAGTATTTGCAGTAAGTCCTCTGCCGACAGTACCTCGTACGAGCGTAACTGCAAGTACCAACACCTCAGTTCATCCAGCTGAGCAAAAATACCTTCATAATCGTGCTGTGTATTTCTTGTATCTATTATAGCGTTTGTAATAATCGATGTATGGTGCCAGGCCGTATCTATTGCCGGGAATAGCTTGATATCGTCCACCAGGGTGGCCAGTTCGTTTTCTATAAGGTATTTTAAAAAGGCTTCAAACTCCTGTTTGTCGTCTTCACCATCAAGCATGTCATACACTTCGCCAATGGTAGCAGTGCCAAGCGCCTCAAGCAAGTCGTTATAGCTGTTGTTTACAAAATATATGCCCTGCCTGCCAACATCCAGTATCATTGTACGTAAATAGCCCTTCACCAAAAAACAATCGGCAAAAAGGTATAAGTATTTTTCGGCTATTTGCTGCACATTGATAGTCATATATCTTCGTTTAAAACTGAAAAGTCGATTATTTTAGAAATTAGTTTTCCTGGCTGAGCCGAAGGTATATAGCATGTAAATTTTTCGCTGTATTTGGGCGTTGAATAGTCATCAACATTTATGAGGCTATTATACTGTATGTTGTTGTAAAACAATGGCAGGTTTTGCAATAAAGCTTCCTCCACAATTAATTTGTCAAGCTTGCCCATATTTATAAAATTTCGGCTATTTTTTTCTCTAAATAATAGTTACATGGTAATGATGTCATCGTTATCTGCCCCACCGGGTTTACCTCTAAAAAAACATAGTTATCGTTTTCATCAACAATCAAATCCAGCGAACCTGTATTTAAATTTAGTAGTTTCATTAGTTGCCTTATTTTGTTTGCCACTGTTACAGGTACTGTAAATGGTACGGTTCTGTTAGGCTTTTTGTTATTGTATTTTCTAAAATCAACCGTTGTTTGTTTATCGGTTTGCGAGAAGATAGCCATTGCAAAAAGCTCGTCTTTTATATAAAAAACACGCAACTCAAATTTCTTTTTAATCTCAACCTGAACCAGCGAAGGATAGAAGCGGGCAGGTATTTTTTCCAAATCGTGCGGGCTTATTTTTTCGGTGTATGTGTAGTAGCCAAATTTTTCCGTAAAAAGGTAAACCCCTTCATTAATTGCTTTGGTAATAATGCCTTTGCCATGTTTTTCCATAATATCAACAAGCTTTGCTCTGTTTGTAACAATATAGCTCTGTGGTACTTTCAGGCCTGTTTGTTCAGCAATACTCAATACCTTCATTTTGTTTACTGAGTAGTGGTAATAGTTGCCTAATATTTTGCAGCCAGGCTCAATGGCAAAGCAAACAAATTCAACAAGTGCAGCTATTTCATCTTCAAGCTGCTTCCTGTGGTAACGGGGCGCATCAGTAAAAACCGCCTGGTTATATACAACACTGTCAATACCAGTGCTTTTTACTGAAATGCCTCTTTTTCTGTACCATACTGAGGTTGCATCCAAAAGGTTTATCACAGTGTTTTTTTGCTCAATCAGTATTTCGCCTGCGGCCAAATCAACGCCCCTTATAATTGTTCGTTCGTCGTCTGAATTAAGGCGCACGAACTTTTTGCCCATTGCTATAAGCCATTCTACTACAAGGTGTGTATTTCCGTCATCCTGTCGGCTCAAAATCAAAATCATATTCCTTGTGCTTTATATTTTTTATAACAATGTGCCCGGCCAGCTTTTTAAGCAGTCATTAATGTTTAAATGGTTACTGCAGGGCATTTTAACAACAGCCCATATTTACGGTCTTCTTCTTCCCACAGGCTGGTATCGTTTTCCTCGTCTTTATCGCCTGTTGATGTATCGTAGTCAATACCATTGGTTATTGATACCGATGATGAGCTGCCGGATGAGGAAGATGTAATGGGCCCTGTTGTAACGGTAACATAGCCGCCCAAAACGTTGCTTAGCTCTTGCTCAGTAAGGGTGTTTATTAATAACTTTGGCAGTTTTAGCTTTTTCATTAAACATTTATTTTTTTTGAGTTACTTTAAAAAATTACATAGTTGCTTGTTTAGTAAAATTTTAAAATTGTTTGGCTGGCAAATGTTATTCAGTCAGTGTACCTGCCAACAGCTATTTTTCTGGACTGCTGTTATTAGCACCTGCGTTAAAAAAATGTGTTGTGCTGGTTAAGGTAATAGTAGTTGTGGTTGTGTCAGTATTACCTCCAGCATCTTTTGCCGTACCATTGTTTTTGTTTTCAAATGTCATAATCACTTTGCTGTCAAGCTTAAGCTCGCGCGATTTCATTTTTATCATATGGCGTATTTTAAAAGCAAGCTAACTGCAAATATTTTTTTTTTCGTACCTTTTACACCAACTGATGTATTCTGTAGATATATTTGATTATTTGTTATACTTTGGGTATGAAAAGCATTATTGCAAACCTTAAAAATGTACGGGGTTTAAGCTATCACATAATAGGGTGGTTAATTTTTATTGCCTACGAGGTAATATTTGTTACGCTTATAAGGGGGGCGGGCACCAGCGGAAACGCTATAGGCGGGTACCTGCTGCCATATTTAATAAATATTTGCTTGTTTTATTTTCACTCCCGGATGATTATAACGCCTACCATTGGTGGCGACAGGCGCTCGTACATGTTGTTTATTGTTTTAACCATAGCCGAACTGAGTGTGTATGTGTTAATTATGCTTTTTATCAGTTGGGTGTTTCAGCAAAAAAATGGCACTTATATTGCGTTTTTACGACACGTGCAACCTGTAACGGCACTAAGCAATTTATGGCGGGGGTTATATTTCCTTATATTCAGCACGGCTTATTGGTTTGTGTACCGCTATTTTGCAAACGAGGAGAAACTGCGGCAGGCAGAAACCAGTGCATTAAGGCAAAAAGAAGAAAGAAATGAAGTGGAGATTAGGCTGATATCAACGCAAAACGCATTTTTAAGGTCGCAAATAAATCCTCATTTATTGTTCAATACCTTAAATTTTATATACAGTGAAATACAGGAAGTTTCACCAAAAGCATCTGAAGCCATACTAATTCTTTCCGAAATGATGCGGTACTCCTTGTCTGAAGCTAAAGTTGATGGAAAAGTGCCCATAGAAAGTGAAATTGAACAAATAGAGCACCTTATTAATATAAATCAGTTCCGGTTTAATAACAAATTGTGCCTGCGATTAAATAAACAGGTTGATGTTAATAGTAACAACACTATTTTTCCGCTGTTATTGGTGCCTTTTGTTGAAAATATTTTTAAATACGCCGAATTGCAGGATAAAGACAACCCAGCATTTGTTGTTATAAATGTTAATAACAAAAATCTTTATTTTGAGTCAACCAATAATAAAAAAAGAACTGTGAATTTTTATACACCCGGTATTGGTATAGAGAATGTTAAGAAACGGTTGATAGCTTTTTACCCGAATAATTATACATTCAATATACGGGAAACAGAAACAACTTTTTCGGTATACCTTTCCGTTAACTTATAACATAAAGATGAGAACTTGTTTTATTGTAGACGATGAGCCACATGCCATTAACAGCCTTAAAAGCTATGTTAATAAAACGCCGGGTTTAGAGCTAACCGGTTTTAGCGAAAACCCACTTGAGGCACTGGCCTATTTTCAAACCAACAATGTGTATGCTGATATTACTTTTGTGGATATAGATATGCCGCATTTATCAGGTATCGAGCTATCGGCCATATTAAAGGGTAAAACGGAAATTGTTTTTACAACGGCTTTTCCAAATTTTGCACCAGAGGCATTTGAGTTTGAAATAAGCGATTACCTGCTTAAACCATTTTCATACGCAAGGTTTATTAAATGCATCAATAAAATAAACGATGCCATAGCACAACGTAAAACAAACACCCTGGATACGGCGAGAGACTATTTTTTTATACAGAGCGACAGCAAGGGAAAGCTGGTAAAAATATACATGAAAGATATTATTTACATAGAAAGCCTGAAAAATTACCTGTCGATACTTACAAATAAAAATAAGTATATTACCTATTTAACCTTGTCCGAAATTGAGGAGAAACTTCCCCCTGCGTTATTTTTGCGCATACACAAGTCTTTTATAATTAATATTGAAAAACTTAGCCACGTAGAAGGCTCCGAAGTTTTTCTTTTTGACTGTAAGGAGAGCCTTACAGTAGGTGTGAGTTATAAAGATGCTTTTTTTGAGCGTATGAATAACTGGCTGATAAAAACTAAAAGATCAAAGAGTTAGGCTTTGTTTTTGGCCTTAAAAAATGCAATTTCGTAGTGCCTGTAGGTAATGAAGTAAGTTACCATTTCAAAATATCTTTGCTGGTGTGTAAATAGCCTGTTAAAGTGCATGTGTATAATATCTGCGGCCAATTTTTCAATAGTAAAATGCTGTTTTTTGCCAATACCTGTATACAGTGTTTTAATAGCAGCTTTTAATTGCTGCTGGTATTTTGAGTGAAACCTGCTGCTATTTTTATCTTCGATAGTTGTATTCAATTTTTTAGTAAGTATTTCTAACTCTGGCTTTAATGCCTTTGGGTGCCCAAATTCTTTATAAAAAGCTTCAAAGCGAATTTTACAGAAGGTGTTTTTTTGGTTATCCTCAAAATTGAAAAGTAACAATATTTGTTTTAATGCAGTAACAGCTTCAATAAGCAAATCATCATCAGTTAAATTTTTACCCTGCATTTTTTTAATAAAGCAAAAAACATCGTAGCTGCTGTATTTAAAAACTGCTTCAATAGTATTTATTAGTGCAGCAGGGTAGCGGTCAAGCTCCTGCAGGTAGGTATCTGTTTTAAAATATTGCACTACACCATTATCTGTAAGTTGTTGTAGTTTTTTGGAGAATACCTCAAATAAAAAGCCCGTCATTTCGCTTGCTGGCTTTAGGCGAAGCCTGATGTGATGGTCAGGGTCGTTATACCTCACCCAAAACCATTCTATTATTTTACCCGCCTTATCGTACTTTGCTATTAAAGGATGAATATAATTACTTAAAATATTGTTAGCTGAAATAGGGTGGCAGTATATTTTAAAGTATAACCATTGCTTAGCTGCTTTATTAAGTGTTTTTTGAGCAACAGGTTGGGCAGTATTATTTTGGTTGGCATAGCTTGGTTTTGTAGCGTACAAAGAAGCTATATACTGCGAAATATATTTTTTTCCGGCTGTATCTTCTGCATGCAACGTGCTTTCAGTAAAGGGAAACTCTTTTAGTACAACAGTTTTTTTGGTTTTTACTTCTTCTAAAAAAAATGCAATATCATCATCGTTTGTTGTATCAAAAACAATAAAATTATCAAACACAGTGTAAGCAAACATATTGGGGTATCCATTTATTTGTGCAACCTGCCTAAACAGTGTTACCTGGTTGTTGGTTTCGGCACTGTATACCTCTTTTAAATCGGCAGTAGTTATATGCCACTCAGCCAGTTGTAATATGCACGACTTGTACTGTACCCGCGGGTAAAATTTTAAGCCAGGCAGTAAGT
>CAZRDD010000058.1:0-8995 GCA_964598675.1 uncultured Parafilimonas sp. | reverse complement strand
AAAGAAAAGGAGAAGTTAGCGTTAAGCTGCTGGTATTGCATATCGCACAGGAACCTGAAAACAGGAAGCACATTTTTTGTAAAATTGTAAGCAGATGCCAGCCTGGGGATGATGTTTTTTTTCAGCCGTTTCGAGCGCAGCTTTATAACACGGTTTGAAACAGATACCATAATGTCGCTCAGGTTAATCTGTTGCTGCTCCCCCATATCGGAGTAAGTTAAAACGGGTATTTCATAATCACGCAGGTGTGGCCTGCAATTTATGTTTGCTGTATGCAGGCTGCATAAATGGGCTATTTCAGCAAAAACAACATTCTTGTTCATGTCCTGCTCTTTTTGCGCAATTTGCCTTGCAAAAGCATGTATAGCAGGGGCATAACAAAACCTGCCCAACAGCCCCAGTGCGGAGCTTCCACCAACGTTTTCAATAACAATATTATCCCCTAGTATTCTAAACATTACAGATATGCTTGGTGGCGGCTCGCCAGGCCTGCCATGCGGTTCTATTCTGGCTAAATCTTCATCTGTAATAGTTATATGGTTTTTGGCAAAACCCACCGGAAGAGATTGATGCCACGCATTTAATAGCTCCTTAATTAAATTTGTATTTGCTTCTCCAGCAGTTTCATTTTTTCCTGGTGTTTTGCCGTTTACTTTTTTAAAACTAAACCCATCTTTTATTTCTTCAAAATCACCATACCCTATGCCGTACTGAGGGTCTATTGCCTGTAATAGCGGTACTTCGCAACTGCCATACCTGTTTTCAAAAGCCTTGGCAAACTTTGTTAATTCGGCTGGTTCATAAGGCGTGCACAGTGCATTAAGGCAATGTATACCTTCTATAATTTTTTCCTGGTACGTGGCAGGCAGCCCGCCATGGGTAACGTTTCGTTGTGCAACTGAGTAATATATATTGGGGTTTTTTGTTTCTACCAAACCATTGTTTATAATAGCTTTTGTTGCAGCATCTAGGTGGTACAACATTAATGCATCATCACCGGTAGTTTGCCCAATGTTGCCAAGCAACGCCAGCAGGGTGTTAACTTGTTTATTTTCACTATGGCTGTTCATCAATCGCTGGCTGTAGTGTTTTCCGGTAATGTTTGGCCCTGCATCACACACAAGAATCTTTTGTGCGTAAAGTTCTTGTATAAAAATGTGGGCGTTATGCGCACTTGCCCCAGACAAGGTTATGATAAATTCAGTAATCGTTTCTAACGTTTGTTCCTTTTTGCAAAATTTCAATAGCCTTTGTAATAAAGTAGTTTTTACAACAGATACCATTGAAAATTTAGTTTCGTTATCGCCAGCAATTTCGCTTTTAATGTACCTGCAATCTGTTCCGGTAAAATAAAGCGACTGGTTAGGGCGTAGTTTCATGCCAGGGTACACGCCCTGGTTGCGCATATATTCGTATAGGTTAGCTAAGATAGAAAAGTCGGGTTTTATTGAGAGGGCCGCCTTTTCCGAAATACGAATATTACTTGATGAAGCGTCATGCCAGTCAAGTAAGGAAAAAGATGAAAACAGGCCAAAAGGAGTGGAGCGGAACGATGCCCTGTTAAAATATTTTGTAACCGTTTGCTTTTGCTTTGCTGTTAAAAGGGTATAGTTAAACTGCTTTTTAAATAATTCATCGTAAAAATCTTTGCTTGCAAGGAAGATGGATAATTGAAATTGACTTGTTTTTAATAACGTACTATAATCTGTAACGTGATAATCTTCAAAACTGTAAAGTGGGTTACGCATAATAACCTGCGGAAAAAAATTAAACTTCATGGCAATGGTGGTATTTAGCAACTGCAGGGCGTTTTTGTGGCAATCAGTAATTTTGGCTAAAATACATGTAAAAAAATTATTATAGGATATTTTTTGGCAACTTATTTAGTGTTAATATGGCCAGGGGCAGGTATTTACCAGTTACTGCAAGTATGCTTGTTTTAGTGCAGCAACCTGGGTGGGTTTTAATAGGCAGAAAATGATAATCAATAGGTTAGTTTGTTGTAACTAATCATAACAGAATGGCAATAAACCTTATCAGGGTATAAATGCATAAACTGGTTTTTTGATATACTAAATGCATCCCTGTATACATGGGGCAGTACATCAATCATGTTTATCAATACAAGGAAAACAAAACAGGCCGCGTTCCGCCCCTCACTCTCCCCCCACCTTTGCAGCCTCCCAGCCGCTGATGGCGGCTTTACGGGCGGCCCCCCAATGGTATTGGCCGGTAATGCCGGTACTGCGTATAACGCGGTGGCAGGGTATTACAAAGGCGGCTGGGTTGGCGCCTATGGCACTGCCTACAGCGCGGGCGGCTTTGGGGGCATTAACAGCCTGTGCAAGGGCCTGGTAGGTGCTAATGGTGCCTAAAGGTATATGCAGCAGCGCCTGCCACACTTTTAGCTGAAACGGCGTGCCTTTAAGGTGCAGTGTTATAGGCGCGGCCTGTGCAAAATTACCGCTGAAAACCTGTAGGGCGGCCTGTTGCAGCGCATCGGTTTGGGGTACAAAATTGGCACGGGCAAACTGCTGGCGCAGGGCAGCTATGGCAGCCGTGTCATCGCCCTGGGTAAAGGCCAGGTGGCAAATGCCTTTGGCCGTACTGGCAATAAGTACCGGGCCAAAAGGGGTGGGCGCAACGCTGTAGTGTATGGTAAGGTTTTCACCACCGTTTTTGTACTCGCCGGGGGTCATGCCCTCAATGGTAACAAACAGGTCGTGCAGGCGGCTGGTGCCGCTTAGGCCGGTATAAAAACTGGCATCGGCCAGCGATGCGTTTTTGTGCAGCAGCGCCTTGGCATGCTCAATACTAATGTACTGTAAAAACTTTTTGGGGCTAACGCCTGCCCAGGTGGTAAACAACCGCTGAAAATGGTAAGGGCTAAGGTGTACCTGTTTGGCCACCTCCTCCAGCTCTGGCTGCTGTGTAAAATGCTCTTTTATAAAGAGGATTGCTTTTTCAATGCGTTCAAAATCGGTTATCATGCGGTAAAGGTAAACAGGGCAAAGCGGGCCAGCAATCCGATAATTGCGGAGTTTGCTCCATGGGGCAAAATATGTAGTTTTAGCGGAGTAAAATTTGCCAATAACAATATGCTTACCCTCAACCAGGCCCTGCTTAATACCCATGTGCAAACCATGCTGCTTGCTGCCCGGCAGTATTGCCAGTTTATTGAAGCCTTTGAGCCAGCCAGCGAAATTGATTTTATGCTGCAAGCAGAGCGCCTGCTGCATGCCCTTTACATGGCAGGCAGGGAGATGCCTGAGGTGGAATTGCTACACAATGTTGACATAGAAGCCGCTATTACCCACGAGGAGAAAACGGCGGTGTATAACAATATTGGCAAGCGTAGTGCGCTGGGCTATTACCATGTATTGCTAAACCCTTTGGAGATTGAGGCTGATGCAGAAACCGCAACAGGCGATTTTACCGATGATCTGCTGGATATTTATACCGACCTAAAAACGGTGCTGCTATTGTTTGATAAGGCCACGCCCGCCGCCCTTGAACGCAGCCTTTGGTTATGCCGTTTTAAATATCGCCACCACTGGGGCCAGCATTGCGCTGATGCACTGCATGCCGTATTTTATTATTTGCAGCAGCATCGGCATGAAAGCAACGTATTGTAAGGGGTACGGCCTTAAATGCATTAACGGGGATGCATTTTTTCTTTCATCCGCCAAAAAAATCTCCCCTACACCCTTACCCATTCGGCTTTATCAAAATCGTACTTTTTAATTACCCGTGCGGGGTTGCCCACGGCTATGCTGTATGGCGGAATGTTTTTGGTAACCACCGCACCGGCGGCCACCACGCTGTGTTTGCCAATGGTAACGCCTGCGGTTATAACGGCGTTGGCACCCACCCACACCTCATCTTCAATAACAATGGGGGCGGTGGTAACTTTTTGTTTGCGGGTAGGCAGGGTAACATCGGTATAGGTATGGTTCATGCCACTAACGGCAATGTGCTGCGCCAGTATTACCTGGCTGCCAATGGTAACGGGGCCAATAATAACATTGCCAATGCCTATGCGGGTTTCCTCGCCAATAATAACATCGCCCACGCCGTTGTTGATGGTGCAAAAATCTTCAATGGTGGCATGGCTGCCCAGCGAAAATTTATTGAAAGGAAATATATCCATACGGGCGCTCCATTTAACAATAGCGCCCCGGCCTTTGTGGTGTATAAAGGGCGATACAAACCAACGTACCCAAAAACGCGGCTGCGCCCGCTGGCTGTTTACAAGGGCTTTGTGTACCAGTTGTTTAAGCCTGGGGTTGCTTTTAATGGCCGATGCAATGCTCATACAATTTGTTTACAGGTATGGTTACAGGATATGGTTTGCCGTTGTGCAGTACGAATGTAAACATTCTTTACGCCCTGCCGCTGCAACCCGCATTGAATATTGCTTAATTTTACTTAGCAAGTTAAAAGGCAATGTATTGTTGAAGCGGAAAGAAGGCCATGTGTACAATAATACGGTTGAAGGATAAGCCGCATCCTCACACTTCGGCGGGGCAAAAAAGGCTTCGCGCAAAGGCACTAAGCCGCTAAGTAAGCTGAGCCTAACGGCATAGAGTTGCACCTTACCAGATTTTCTTATGCCCCTTAGCGGCTTGGCGCGAAAAAAAAAGTGTTGCGCTAAGCAGTTTTTAAAATTGTAAAAGCAGTATTAAAACTGCAGCTATTTAAACCAAGGCAGGTGTTTTACCAGCACTTCCACCCCGGCAAAAAACACAAGGGCAGCGGTTAAACGCCGTATAACCATCGGGTTAAATTTTAACGCCCCCATACGGCTGCCCAACTGGCCGCCCAGCAGTACGGCCGCGCACAGCAGCAGCATACGGGTATAGTTAATGCCGGGGTGCGGCACCGATAACTGGCCCGCAATACCCGCTACCGAATTTACCAGTATAAAGATGCTGGCCGTAGCCGCAATGGGCTTGGGCTCGTCCCACTTCATAAGGTTTAGCAGGGGGGAGAGGAAGATGCCGCCGCCAATACCCACCATGCCGCTGAGGAAGCCGATGCCGCCGCCTATTGCACCATCCCTAACTACATTGGGCCGCTGCGCCTGGCTAAGGGTGATGCCTGCCCGTGTTTGCACCCACAAAAGTATGGCCGCCGCCAGCAGGCTGATGCCGAGGATGATGAAAAAAGTATCTACCTGCAGCTTTATTTTGGCCCCCAAAAACGCCATGGGTATGCTAACCAGTGCCAGCGGTATTATTTTTTGCCAGCGTACCTGCTTGCTGCGTATAAAAATATATGTACCGCCGGTAACCACAATAACGTTGCACACCAGGCCGGTAAGCTTCATTTCGGGCACGGGCAGGGCATACAACGCCAGTACAGCCAGGTAGCTGGAGCCGCCGCCAAAACCCACAGAGGCATATACAAATGCTATAATAAGAAAGAATAAAATTATTTCAGGGTGTGGCATATAGTAAAAACGATGGTTTATAAAGTATTAAAGTTACGTCAACAGGGTGCCTGTATGTTTATAAAGCACAAAACCGCGCCATCCGCCGGGCGGGTCCAATTCGCCGCTGCCATATATCTTGTCCTCTTCAATGTTTTCCACAATCACCCCATCAATACCCAAGTTCGTATTTCGCCAAACAATGTTTCCGTTATAGTTTATGCAATATAACGATCCGGCATCAGCCACATAAAAAAGATTTCCGTCTTCGTAAAAATGCCCAAAATAGCCGTCCATATACACCTCGGCAACGGTTTTACCCGCCTGGGTATCAAACAGGTAAAAATAATCCTCAAAGCCCACTGCCAGCATATGGCCTGTTACTGCAGCCTGTTTAAAAGGGCTGCAATTTATATCGTACCTTATTTCAAAGGTTCTGCAGGTGCCGTCATTCTCTTCTACCAGTACATAACTTCTGCGGGGAAGGTTGTACGATTCCGGCCCGGAAATAACCACCGGTGCAGGGTAAAGGTAAAGGTCCAAATCAATTTTAAAGGTAATGGTCATGGGTTAAAGGTAATGAAGAAGGGGTTCAGTCCATGGCCCATGGCCATGGTTTATGGTTCATAGTGAAGACAGGCGGAGAATATTATTTACTATGCACAGGGCCTTGCGGCAAGGTGTACTGGTACACCACCCACATGCGGATATGGGGAATGGTGGTGTTTTCTGGAGAATTGGCGGCGATGGTGGGGTGCGGAGTGGGGCCTTTGGGGCATGAAAACAGTTGTTTTCAGGTTGGCTAAAGCGTTGCATTATGGGGTGCTGCTGTGCTGCCCACATGCAAATATGGAGAATGTTGGTGTTTTTTGGAGAATTGGAGGGCGCGCGGGCAAGGCACTTTGGGGTGTAACACATTGCTTTAAACAAACGTACTGCGTACCAAAGGTTTAGTTTTTTACCGCTTGCGCCTGCTGAATAACCTGTTGCACCCTTGTATAAAACGCCTTAAAACTAATGCTTTGGCGGCATAGCCATTCCGCATCCATTTGCGTTACAAGGTTGGTTACAAGTTCCTGCACCTGAACTTTTTGGGTTGAGCCTTTGTAAAGGATTAACTTAGCCTGTTTGCGTTTAATGCCTTCAATATCGTTGGTAATATTTTTTGTTGCAGTTGGGTTATCTATGCGCCATTGCAAAAAAAGCAGCCAATGCTCAATAGCCTCCACCGGAAAAAATATAACTGCTTTATGTTTGGCATGGGGTGCCAATGGCTCGAAAAGATTTTTTAAATGGGTGTCGTAATGATGCTTGGGCCGGTCATCATAATCTAAACCTACAAACACAAAATGCAGCTCAAAAGGGTAAAGAAAAGAGGAGCGCTCTATGTGTATTTGATAGCTTTTAAGCACATCGGCATTGTTGCTGCATTTATATTTTTTATAAAAAATTTCATCAAAAACAAACGCTGCTTCATTTTTAAAATGCACACTCAAAAGGGTTTCGGCAAAATAGCGTTGCGCATCGTCCTCGCAAATTATGCTGTATTTAAGCGGGTTCATACAGGCACCCCTCCTAAAAGCCCAAACACCCATTTGTCGCCAAGGGTAATACCATAATCTTTTTCAGTATCAACCCCTTTTGCTTTCAGTTCCTGGTTGGTAGGTTCAATAATATCTGTTTGCAGGTTTTTAATTTGCGTAAACCCATCTACCATATCAAAAACAAAAATGCTTTCCGGCTCATCTTCAAACAGGTTTACCACCAAAGGGCTGTGCGTGGTAATAATTACCTGTATCTCTTTTTCGGTGGCAAGTTGTTTAATAAGGTCAATAATTTCCTTTATGCGCCGGGGGTGTATGCCACGCTCCGGCTCCTCCAGCAGCAACAGTTTGGGCGGGTTGGGCTGGTGTATAATACACAGCAACGCCAAAAAGTAAATTGTACCCTCGGAAAGCTGGTCGGCCCAAAACTGTTTACCGTACTTATCCTGCAGCCCAAGCTTTATGAAGGTTTTGCCCTTGGTTTCCGCCGTAAGGTTTGGGTTATTTAATTCCGGCTCAACATTATCAATCAATATGTCCGTAAAAATGGATGTAATGTTATTGAGGTCTGCTGTTATACGGTTAAAAATATCCCTGTTTTTGTTTAATGCTGTTTGAAGAAAAGAGGGAATATTTGAAGCATCAGCCAAAACAATTTCATCATTTTTAAAAATTGGGTACGGGAATGTAAGCCGCTCGAAATTAGGTTTGTAGATCTGGCAGCCGCTTAGAAAAATAGAGAAATGAAATATGTTATTCGCATCCTTCTTGTTTGCAGCTATGTCCTCCAATGATGCCTTGTAATTTGTTGACAATTTCTTGTCCATCCCCTCAAGAACAAAATGAGTTTTTTCCCCTTCTGCATTATCATTCCTATTGAATAAATAACCACCACCATTATTATTTAAATTCATCGAATCCTTCAAGTGAATGATACTCTTCAAAAAATTACTCTTCCCCGAGTTATTGGGGCCTATCAGCAGGTTCACCTGCTGCAACTTTACATCGGCATGTTTAATGCTTTTAAAGTTGTCTATCACTAAACGGTCTATCATAGCTAACCTTTATAATGGGTAAAGTTAATATTCTGCCGGTAAACTTGACCAAATAAACAGCGGGGGGCTTAGCCCATAGTAAATACATGCGGAGGTGGAAGTATGTCGTACATAGCCCTTGGTGAAAAGCAGTTACAGCTTTGCCAATGCTGCGTATACTTCGGCAAAGGCGGGGCGGGTGGGCACGTCTTCGGCGGTGCAGGCGGTGCTGAGGGCGGCCAGGGCGGTAATAACGGGGTGGGCGGGCTGTTGGCGGGTTAAATACACCAGGTCATCCAGCAGGTGGCCAAAGGCGCAAACCTCTATGCGCTCCAGGGCGTGGGCGGTGGGGGCATCGGCCGTGTTGTAAAAGGAGGCGGCCCCAAAATCGCCAAACAGGGTATTGCCATCACTGTCTACCAGGGTGTTGTGGGCGTATAAATCGCCATGCAGTATGCCGTTGCGGTGCAACTGGCTGGCTACACAGGCAATGGTGCGGGCTATGTTAAGGGCCTGGCCAGCGGTTAGACTGGCGTTGGGGGCAAACACATCGCGCGTGCAGCTTGCGTAGCTGGGGGGCAGGCCCAGGTTGTAAAAACGGGGAGGGATGAGGCCCATTACCAGCCCCTGCTTCCCCTCGGGGTGGTTGGTTACCTGCCCTATAAGCTGCACCAGGCCGGGGTGGGTACCGGCGGCAATGGCGGCCGCTATTTCGTCATCGGGCAGTCCATCGCTGGTTACGGCGCCTTTGTAAATTTTTACAGCCACGTCTGTACTTTGGCCACCGCTGTGCAATATGCTTTTGTATATAATACCCGATGCGCCTTGCCCCAGCACCTGCTGCACCTGCAGCGTATGCCAGGGTATTAACGGCAGGGGCGCTGCCTGGCCCTGTATGCAAAACGGATTGCCCGAAAAAGCCAGGAACGCCAGCCGGGGCATGCTTAACAGCCAGCCGGGCAGTTGTGTTAGCCTGTTGGCCGATA
>CAZRDD010000057.1:15917-16195 GCA_964598675.1 uncultured Parafilimonas sp. | reverse complement strand
TGTTAATGATAATTTGTGCAATGTTTCTAAATATCCGGCCCAGGAACTTATTGGCCAAAAACCGTCAATTTTAGATTCTGGTTATCATACGCTTGAATTTTTTGAGGAAATATGGAAAATGACACGCTCGGGCAAAACATGGCGAGGCCAGGTAAAGAACAAAGCCAATGATGGTTCTTATTTCTGGCTGGAGTCAACAGTAACCCCATTCTTAGACAGCGATGGCATACCCTATCAATACTTATCAATCAATTCAGATATTACCCAAACAAAGCTGG